>VHCN01000004.1 GCA_016871675.1 Verrucomicrobiota bacterium | reverse complement strand
GAGGTCGCCGTTGTTGAGCAGGTCCTTCTTCGCGCCGGCGAAGCGTGTGCCCCGGATGTCCGCCTCCTTCATCCCGTAGGCGCGGATGGTCGTTCCCATTGCGCCGTCGAGGACGAGGATGCGCTCGCGCAGCAGGCGGCGCAGTGTGTCGCCGGGATCCGATCGGGCGGTGGTGCTGGCCATCTTCAACGCGGGAAGTGTGCGGTTGGAGCAGTCAAAACTCAATCGGAACCCCGGTTCGCGCGCGGCCGCGCTTCGCCGGTTGTCGAGCGTTGTCGAGCAGACGGCCGACCACATCATCATCACCGACCGCACCAGGCACATCGAGTATGTGAACCCGGCGTTCGAGCGGCAGCCCGGTTCTAGCACGGACTTTGCCCCGAGTGCCGCGCGACGCTGCCCGCCGAACTGCCGAACGGACCGGGGCGATGCGCCGCTTCGCGCCCGTCGCGATTCGCTTCCGGTCTTGCCATGACGCGCACCGTTGCCGAAGCTGCGCCCCGACCTATGGCGAAGAAGGCGCTCATCACCGGCATCACCGGGCAGGACGGCTCCTATCTCGCCGAACTTCTCCTCGGCAAGGGCTACGAAGTCCACGGGATCATCCGCCGCGCCTCAAGCTTCAACACCGGGCGCCTCGAACACATTTATGAAGATCCGCACTCCGGCCGGAGCCGGCTCTTCCTGCACCACGGCGACTTGAGCGACGCGAGCGCGCTCGCGCGTCTCGTGGCGAAAATACAGCCTGCGGAGGTCTACAACCTCGCGGCTCAAAGCCACGTGCGGGTGAGCTTCGACGCGCCCGAATACACCGTGGACATCACAGCCACCGGGACGATTCGATTGCTCGAGGCGATCCGCGAGACGGGCATCCAACCGCGCTTTTACCAGGCGTCCTCATCGGAGATGTTCGGCAAGGTCGTCGAGATTCCACAGCGCGAGAGCACGCCCTTTTACCCGCGCTCACCCTATGGTTGCGCCAAAGTCTTCAGCCACTGGATCACGGTCAACTACCGCGAGTCCTACGGCCTGCACGCGAGTTGCGGCATCCTCTTCAACCACGAGTCGCCGCGCCGGGGCGAGACGTTCGTCACGCGCAAGATCACCCGCGCGGTCGCGGCCATCAAGCTGGGGCTCCAGCAGAAGCTCTTCCTCGGCAACCTCGACGCCAAGCGCGACTGGGGCTTTGCGAAGGAATACGTCGAGGCCATGTGGCTCATGCTCCAGCAGGAAAGGCCGGACGACTACGTCATCGCCACCGGCGAGACTCACAGCATCCGGGAGTTTCTGGACGTTGCCTTCGAGCACGCGGCGCTCGACTGGAAGCAGCACGTCGAAATCGACCCGCGCTACTACCGGCCCGCCGAGGTGGACCTGCTCATCGGTGATCCCTCGAAGGCCCGGCAAAAACTCGGCTGGGAACCCCGCATCAAGTTCGCCGAACTTGCCCGCCTCATGGTGGACGCCGACTTGAAGGTGCTCGAAGACCGCCTCGCGGGCAGGGTCAAGCCGCGGCACGAATGATCCGCGCGGCGTGTTGCGCCTTGAAGAGGCGGCACGGTTGCCGCACATACCAGACGTGGACTCCGGCCCGAACTTCCCCGTAACCGCGGCCCGCAAACGGCGTCACCCCTTCCAGCCGGGCCGGCATCGGCAGTGACTTATGGCCGACAGCCTTGATGCGCCAGCCTGCCTGGACCGCGTGCGCCGGCGCGACGAGGCGGCGGCGCGCGAGCTCGTGGCGCACTTGTGGCCCCTCGTCATCAAGATCGTCCGCGCGCACCTGCCGCGCGCGCTCGATGAGGAAGACCTGGCGCAGGAGATTTTCATGAAAGTGTTCGCCAATCTCGAACAGTTCCGCGGCGAAGTGCCCGTCGAGCACTGGGTCTCGCGCGTGGCCGTGAGCACATGCCTCGACCGTCTCCGCGCGCAGAAGCGCCGTCCCGAATGGCGCTGGGCCGACCTCGGCGAGGCCGAGGCCGAAGTGCTCGAAGCCGTGCTGCACAACGAGTCCGAACCACACCCCTCGCAAGGCATGGCCGCGCGCGAACTCGCGGTGAAGCTCCTCGATTCCCTCGGCGCTGAGGACCGCCTCGTCATCCACCTGCTCGACCTCGAACAGCGCCCCGTCGCCGAGATCGCGCAGGTGGTCCGCACGGCGCAGGAGGACATCGCGCGCGAGCTCACGCCGGAACAGCTTGTGAAGTTCGATGAACTCCGCCGCGAGCAACGGCAGCGCCTGGCCGACCGCACCGCCAACGGCCAGCCGCCGCCACCAAAGGGCAAGCGCCCGCCCGGACCGTTCTTTGGCCGGCCGCCGGGAGAAAAGGAGGGCAAGTGAATCGAGCCGGATCAAGGTTGGAACTCGGTGCCTTGTGTCTGCTTCTGTTCCTCAGTCCCGCATTCGGGGCTGCAGAGCTTGAGCTGCGCGACATCCACGGCAAGACGCATACTCCGCTCAAGCTCGGTGCGGAGCAAAAGGCGGTCGTCCTCATTTTCCTGATGAGCGACTGCCCCATCGCCAACGCATTCGCGCCGGAGATCAACCGCATCACCGCCGACTACGCGAAGCGGCCGCTCAGCGTGCGGCTCGTTTACGTTGAGCCCGACCTCGCGCCCGAGGCCGCGCGCAAGCACGCCAGGGAATTCGGCTTCACCGCCACGGCGTTGCTCGACCCGTCGCATGCGCTTGTGAAGCACACGGGCGCGACCGTCACGCCCGAGGCCGTGGTGCTGGCGCCCGGCGGACGGGTGCTCTATCGCGGCCGCATTGACGACCGCTTCGCCGACCTGGGGCAGCGCCGCCAGCGCCCGACCACGCGCGACTTGCGCGATGCGCTCGACGCCGTGCTCACCGGCAAGCCCGTCGCGACGCCATTTCCCAAAGCCATTGGCTGCTTTATTTCCACCGCGCCATCTGATAGACAACCCGCCAAGCCATGAACCTGCAAACCCTGCTCCCCGCCGCCACGCTCACGTGCTTCATCGCCGTTTCCGCGACGGCCGGCTCGAACGACAAGCCTTCGCCGGCGAAGCCCGCCGCGGCCGTCTACACGCCGCGCCCCGTGAACACGCTGACGTTCACCAAGGACATCGCGCCCATCGTCTGGAAGAACTGCGCCGAGTGCCATCGCGCCGGCGAAGTCGGGCCGTTCACACTCACGAGTTTTCAGGACGTCGCCAAGCGCACCAAGACCATCGCCTCCGTGATTGAGAAGGGCACGATGCCGCCGTGGAAAGCGGCGCCCGTGCAGCGCTATCACGATGAGCGCGTGCTGACCGCGGAACAGGTGGGCATGTTCAAGCAATGGGCCGCCGAGGGCGCGCGCGAAGGAAACGTGTCAGACCTGCCGCCGCTGCCGAAGTTCGCGTCCGGCTGGAAACTCGGCACGCCCGACCTCGTCCTGGAGATGCCCGAGGCCTACTCCATCGCCGCCGAGGGGCGTGACGTGTATCGCAACTTTGTGATTCCGACCAGGCTCACCGACGACCGCTGGCTTGCGGCCGTCGAAGTGCATCCCGGCAATCGCAGCGTCGTGCATCACGTGATCGTCCACTACGACACCAGCGGGCAGGCACGCGAGCTTGACGCGCGCGACCCCGGTCCCGGTTACGGGCGCGGCGGCGGCGGCATCGGGTTCCGCGGCTCGCAAATCGGCGGCTGGGCGCCCGGCAACGACGCACGGCTCGCGCCCGCCGGTGTCGGCCGGCTGTTGCCGAAGAACGCGGACATCGTGCTGCAAGTCCACTACAACAAAAGCGGCAAGCCCGAGACCGACCGCACGAAGATCGGCCTGCACTTCGTGAAGGGCCGGGTGGACCAGCGCTGGCACACGTTCCCGCTCGTCGCACGGCTGAGCATCCCCGCCGGCGACCCCGATTACGTCACGCGCAGCACCATCCCGGTGCCGACGGACTCGACGCTGCACAGCGTCATGCCGCACATGCACCTCGTCGGCCGCGAGATGAAGGTTTCGGCGACGCTGCCCGACGGCAGGGAAATCCCGCTCGTGCACGTGCCGAAGTGGGATTTCAACTGGCAGATGACCTACGCCTTCGCGGACCCGGTGAAACTCCCGCGCGGTTCACGAATCCACATGGAGGCGCATTACGACAACTCGACCGGCAATCCGAACAACCCAAACAACCCGCCGCGCCCCATCCGCTGGGGCGAGCAGACCAACGACGAGATGTGCCTCGCCTATCTGAACTTCACCCACGACGGCGAGAGCCTGACGAAGGGCCGGAAGGTGGACGGGGTGAGCGACATCTTGCGCGACTTGGGCGAGCAGTTTCGGAAGAAGAAGTAGGCAGGGCAAGGGAAGCGACGAGTGCGCGGTGCGGTGCGTCCCGATTCTCCCAACCTGCGACTCACCCTCCGACCCGCGGCACCAGCTTCTTCAAATCCTCCGGCAGCCACGCGCGCAACATCGGCCCCGTCATCGCCGTCGTGAGCAGCGCCATCAGCACGAACATCGTGAAGAGTTCCCGAGGCAGCAGCTTGAGCTCGAAGCCGATGTTGATGGCCACGAGCGCCATCAACGCGCGCGTGTTCATCAGGGCCGCGACGCACAGCGACTCCCGCTGCGGCTGACCCGTGAACCGCGCCGCGGCCCAGCAACCGCCGAATTTGCCCGCCGTCGCCACCACGAGCACGACCACCGCGCCGAGCCACGCCGTGCCCGTGTTCAGCGAGCCGATCTCGGTGCGCAGCCCCGTGTTCGTGAAGAAGATCGGCACCAGCGCCACGAGCACGAAGTCGGCGAACTTCTCGCGCCAGGCCTTCACGAGCGACGTGTCCTGATGCAGCGCCACGCCGAGCAGGAATGCGCCGAAGATCGAGAAGATGCCGAGCTTGTTCGTTATCAGGCAGCACGTGAACAGCACCGTCAGCAGCACGGTCATGAACCCCGGCCCGAGGCGGCCCTCGGCGAATCCCCGGCTCTTCTGCCACCGCCCGCGCAGCCATGGCCCGACGAGCGTCATCAGCCCGCCGAAGAACACGAGCACCCCGGCGACCTGCCCGAGGAACGGCATCCACTCGAACTGCGATTTCGCCAGCGCCGAGATCACCGCCAGCCCGACCCAGCCCACAACGTCGTCAATCGCCGCCGAACTGATGCCCAGCGCGCCGAGCGCGGTGCGCTCGAGCCGCATTTCGAGCAGGATGCGCCCCATGATCGGCAGCGCCGTGATCGAGAGCGCGATGCAGACGAACATCTGAAACCCGGCGAACGGCGTCTCCGGCGCGAAGTTCCGGTGCAGCCACGGGCCGATGAGCAGCCCGCCCGCGACCGGCGCGACGATGCCCGCCGCCGACACCGCCAGCACCGCGCGCGAGCGCGACGCCAGGTGGCCGTAATCGAACTCCATGCCGACCTGGAATAGCAGCAGGATGAGGCCGAGCTTGCCGAGCAGTTGAAGCGACTGCTGCGTCTCGTCCGGGAACAGCGCGAAGAACGGCTGTCCGGGAAAGAGGGCCCCGTGAATCGAAGGCCACACGAGCCCGAGCAACGACGGCCCGAGAACGATGCCCGCAAAGATTTCACCCACCGCGAGCGGCTGCCCGAGCCGCTGCCCCGCGCGGCCGAAGAACCAGGCGGCGGCCATGATGACCATCCACTGGAGCAGGACCAGGCCGAGATGATGTTCGATGGCGGTCGGGTTCATTTAATACGTGTGCATACTAAAGAAGCCCGCCCCGGTGGCAAGCGGTTTGTTGCACGCCCGCGGGCCGCGGCTCGACTTTGGCGCGCCCCGCGGGTCTAATCCGCCGCGATGCACGTCTACGGACATCCCACGTTCGAAATGGCCTGCCGGCAGTTTGACCTCGTCGCCGACCGGATGAACATCCCGCGCGACGACCGTGACCGGCTCAAGCTGCCGAAGCGCGCGATGACCGTCTCGCTGCCCGTCCACATGGATGACGGCTCGACGCGCGTCTTCACCGGGCACCGCGTGCAGCATCACCTTGCGCTCGGGCCGACCAAGGGCGGCTTGCGGTATCATCCCGAAGTGGAGTTGGGCGAAGTCGCCGCGCTCGCGATGTGGATGAGCTGGAAATGCGCGCTTGCCGGGCTGCCTTACGGCGGCGCGAAGGGCGGCGTCGCGTGCGACCCGCACAAGCTTTCGCTTACCGAGCTCGAGCGCGTCACGCGCCGCTACACACAGGAGATGATTCCCTTCATCGGCCCGCAGATGGACGTGATGGCGCCCGACCTCGGCACCAACGAACAAACGATGGCGTGGATGATGGACACGTATTCCGTCCACATGGGCTGCGCCACGCCGGGCATCGTGACGGGCAAGCCTGTCGGCATCGGCGGCTCATTGGGCCGGCGCGAGGCCACGGGGCGCGGCGTCGGCTACCTCATCAATCGCGCGCTCGACACCATCGGCTTGCACGCGCCCCACGCGACCGCCGTTGTGCAAGGCTACGGCAATGTCGGCGCCATCGCGGCGTTCTCACTCGCGAAATTCGGCGTGAAGGTCATCGCCGTCAGCGACGTGCAGGGTGGCATCCTCAACCGGCGCGGCCTCGACTTGTGGGAACTCGACCGCCACGTCGCGAAGCACCGGACAGTGACAGGATTTCCCGGGTCGGAACCGGTCACCAATGAACAGTTGCTGCTCACGCCGTGCGACATCCTTGTGCCCGCGGCGCTCGAGCGGCAGATCACCGGGCAGAACGCGGCGAAAATCCAATGCCGCGTCCTCGCCGAGGCGGCCAACGGGCCGACCACGCCCGACGCCGACCTGATCCTCGACCAGCGGCCGGAGGTCTTCATCATCCCGGACATCCTCTGCAACGCCGGCGGCGTGATCGTCTCCTACTTCGAGTGGGTGCAGGACTTGCAGAGCTTCTTCTGGACCGAGACCGAGGTGATGGACAAGTTGTTCCGCATTCTCGAGGCGTCGTTCATGCAGACGCTCACGATGAGCCGCAAGCAGAAGCTCACCATGCGCCAGGCCGCGTTGAGCATCGGCATCAGCCGCGTGCACGAGGCGAAAAAGACGCGCGGGTTGTTCCCGTGACCGGGCGCGGACGCGTCCGGCGCGTCCAGTTTGCGCTTCAATCTCCGCGCCCGGCCCGCGCATAGTGCCCCATGCGCATCGCCTCCCTTCACTTCCTGCAGCGCCTCGTCAACACCCCCAGCCCGCCCGGACACGAGGCCCGCGGCCAGCGCGTCTGGCTCGACTACGCGCGCCATTACGCCGACGAGACCTTCTCCGACGCCCACGGCAACACCGTCGCCGTGCTCAACAAGGGCGGCTCGCCACGGCTCATGCTCGCCGCGCACGCGGACGAAATCGCGATGACGGTCAACTTCGTCAATCCCGACGGCTTCATCTACGTGCGCAAGCTCGGCGGGATCGACCCCGCCATCACCCGCGCGCAGCGCGTCGTCATCCACAGCCGCAACGGCCCCGTCAAGGGCGTCGTCGGCAACGTCCCGCCGCACCTCACCAAGCTCGAAAGAGAGCGCAAGGTCCCCGAACTGCACGAGCTCTTCATTGACATCGGCGTCTCGACGCGCGCCGAGGCGCAGAAGCTCGTCCGCGTCGGCGACCCCATCACCCTCGACGACAGCTTCGAGTTGTTGCGCGGCGACGTGGCGGTCGCGCGCGCGTTCGACAACCGCATCGGCACCTTCGCCGTGGCCGAGACGCTGCGCCTGCTGCATCCCGACCGCAAGAAGCTCAAGGCCGAGATCTGCGCCGTGTCGAACATCATGGAGGAAGTCGGCCTCCTCGGCGCGCGGCAGATTGCCTATTCGCTCAAGCCCGACGCCGCGCTCGTGGTGGACGTGACCCACGCGACCGATTACCCGGCCGTGAACAAGCAGATGCACGGCGACATCACGCTCGGCGGCGGTCCCACGCTCACGCACGGCCCGGCGAACCATCCCGACGTCGTCGAGCGCATCGAGGAAGTCGCGGTGAAGAAAAACATCAAGGTCCAGCACGAGGCGCAATCCGCCACGAGCGGGACGGACACCGACGTGATCTTCTGGACCCGCGGCGGCATCCCCTGCGGGCTCATCAGCCTGCCCAACCGCTACATGCACTCGCCCGTCGAGCTGGTGAACCTGCGCGACCTCGAGCAAATCCCCGAGCTCATGGCCGGCTTCGCCCTCTCGCTCAGGCGCGGCGAGCAGTTCAAGGTGAGGATTTGATGCAGGTTGCGGCGGCGGCCGCGCTTCACTCCCGCAGCGGCTTCAGGTTCCCCGCGCCGTCGAAGTCCATCGCGACCGCGCCGTGAGTCTGCGTGAGCCGCGCGTCGGTCTTCACGGCTGGCGCGAGCGCCTCGCTCACTTCCATCGTCGCGAGCGAGAGCGTGTCCGCGATGCGGACGACGCGCGCCCCGGCGGTGTCCTCCCGCGCGAGCGAAGCCAGCGCGCGCTCGATGCATTCGCGGTCGGTGTCGAAGTGGATTGGGATCTTCGCCGCGTGGGGCGTGAGCGACGTGAGGGAATTGAGGTAGGTGACGCGCTTGTTGACCGCGAGCGCGGCGCGCGTCGTGGTGAGGTCCGCGAGGCCGAGGCCGATGGCGTTCCCCTGCGTCTCGTGGGTGAGGTCGCGCACGAAGATGCGCCGGATCACGGGCGGCCCCGCCTCGACGCGCCCGAGCGACGACGAATAGCCCTGCACGCCGCGTCCGATCACGTTCGGGTCCATGCCCGCGCCGCTGATGTTCTTGCCGATGCGGTCCACGATGAGCAGGTCGAGGTCCGCGAACGGCAGCAGCGGCATGAGGCGTCTGGCCTCGACGAAGATTTCCTCCTCGCGGCGCTCGATGTCTTCGCGCGGCAGCACGGCGAGGCGCGCGACTTCGTGGAACGGGTTTTCGACGATCGCCACGCCGCAGAGGACCGGCGCCTCGGCGAGGATCACCCGCGCCATGGAACGGATCACGTGCGCGAGCCCGAGCCGCGAGGCGGCCGCGTGGCACGCGGTGGCGCCGGTGATCTTGCCGAGGCCGATGACGGCCATCTTCATGATCCCGCTGCCGAAGCTGCCGCCGAAGTCCGTGTGCGGCTTGACGCGGTTGACGATGATGATGCCGTCCGCGCCGAGCGCCACGGTGCTGCACCACACGGGCGCGCCGTCGGGCGTGGAACCAACCTGCCTCACTTCCAATGAAGGCCGCACGGGCGCGCCGCACGTGGCCGCGGTCACGCCGTATTCGGCGAGGATGCCCTCCTGTCCCTCGGGCGTCGCGCCGCCGTGGCTGCCCATCGCAGGCATGAGGAAGGGCTGCGCGCCGGCGTCGCGGAGGACGCGAACCACTTCCGCGACGATCTCCGGAAGGCGTGCGATGCCACGGCTGCCGACGGCGACCGCGATGCGCGCGCCGGGTTTGACGCGCGGGAGGACGGTGGCGAGTTCGCGCCGCAGCGTCGCGGGGACGTCCACCGGCGGCGTGCGCTCGAAGTTCTGCCGGGCGCCGAGCATGAGGGGAAGGGGTGTGCTCATGAAGTGGAGGGCGAGGAGGACGTGCTTCGTGTGTCGCGAAGCCCATCCCCGCGAGGCTGGCTTCGCGCGGGACGTTCATCGCTGGTCGCGGCGGCAAACGCAAGGCCGGAGGGCGCGCGGTTGTGTCAACCCGCTGGCGCCTATGGCGAAACCCGCCGCATCGACATCGCGAGGCGCCGGCGCATGGATTCGCGGCCTTTGGCGTCGTGGAATTCCACGGGGTTGAAGTCGTCGGTCAGCACGATGCCGTTCGTCGAGAAGAGTTCGCGCACGGCCAGATACGTGTCCTGCACGCGCGAGAGGCAGGTGTGGTGGATGCCGGTGAACTCGGGCTGCCGCGCGAACGTGAGGTCGGGCCGGTCGCTCGCCACGAAGAACGTGTTGCCCCAGCCGTCCGCGTGGATGCGCACGCTCTTGAAGACGGACTTGAGCGTCTTGTCGAGCGACGCCGCGAAGTAGTCGTTCCCCGCCGCAAGGTCGCCGAAGGAGTTCATCACGAGGGCGCCGCCGGGCTTGAGCACGCGGCGCATCGAGTCGAAGGCCTCGCGTGACATGAGGTGCGCGGGGGTGGAGTCGCCGAGGAAGGCGTCGAGGATCACGGCATCATACTTCCGGGTGGCGCGATTGAGGAAGGCGCGCCCGTCGCCGATGTGGATGTTGAGCTTCGCCGGTTCGAGGTCGAAGAACTTCTCCGCCACGGGAACGATGGCGGGGTTGATCTCCACGACGTCCACCCGGGCGCCGTCGCGCGCGAACTGCATCGGCGCGATGCCGATGCCGAGCCCGATGCAGAGCACGTCGTCGGAGCGCTCGGTGTAGGCGCGGCCGAGGCCGTGAAGCATGTAGGTGAAGAGGTTGACGCTCTGCTTCGCGACGGGGTCGTAGCCGTTCTGCGTGAGGTAGTCGTTCAGGTAGTAGCGCACCGTGCCGCCGCGGGCCTCGATGACCTGCAACTGCCCGAAATTCGAGTTGCTGCGGTGAATCTGCCGGCCTTCCGCGAAGTTCCCGCGCGCGTCCTGCGCGATGCCGGCCCAGCCCACGAGTCCGCCGCCGATGATGCCCACGGCGGCCGCCACCGGGCTCTGCGCCCGCCGGCCCCATCCGAAGATGTATCCGCCCGCCACTCCGAACAACCCCGCGGCCGCGAGAAACATGGTTTGCGAATTCGGCAGGAACGGGATGAGCACGTAGCCGGCAAGCACCGTGCCCGCGACGCTGCCCAGCGTGCTGACCGCGGAGAGCGTTCCCATCTGCCTGCCGACGACGTTCACGGACTGCGTGAGCACGCGCACGAGGAACGGCCCGGTGGTCGCGAGCAGCGTGAGCGGGACGAAGAACAGCACGGCCGAGGACACCAGCGCGCCCGTGGCGAGGTTGAACTTGAGCCCCCAGAACGCGACGGGCTCGCAGATGAACACGCTCAGACACAGGTATACTCCGGCCAGCAGGATGCACGTGTAGAGCCGGCCGAGCTTGCTGTTGCGGTCCACGAGACGGCCGCCGAACCAGTAGCCCACCGCCAGCGAGACGAGCGTCACCGCGATCTGCGCCGTCCACACGAAGTGCGACGTGCCGACGTAGGGCGAGAGCATTTTGGCGCCGAGGATTTCCACGACGAGAATGGTTGCGCCAGTGAGCGCGGCGGTCGCGTAGAGGTATCGGCGCAGTCCGGCGGACAATTCCGGCCCGGCGGCGGGCGGCGCGGGTTTTTTTTGCACGCGGAGGTTCTACGGGCTGCGGCGCGAGAGAGCAAGCCGGAGAAGGGAGCCGCGTCCCATTCCAATGCCATTGACTCCGCGCGGCAACACGCATACCACCTCGCGCACCATGAACCTGAACGGGAAGATCGCACTCGTCACCGGCGGCACCCGCGGCATTGGCGCCGCCGCCGCGCTCGCCTTCGCGCGGGAAGGCGCGGACGTCGCCATCGCCGGCCGGCGCGATGACGCCGAGGCGAAGGCGACGCGAGACGCCGTGCGCGCAGTGGGCCGCCGCTGCGAGTTGATCACGGCGGACTTCGGCAAGCCCGCGGATTGCGCGCGCGCGGTGCGCGAGACCGAGTCCAGGCTGGGCGTCGTGGACGTGCTGGTCCATTCGGCGGGCGGGCCGGTGAATGGCAGGCTTTTCGAGATCACCGAGGAGCAATGGATGGCGGCGTTTGACGTGCACGTCCACGCCATCTTCCACCTGTGCCGCGCGGTGATCCCCGGGATGCGCGCGAAGAAGGAAGGCGCGATCATCACGATTTCCTCGACCGCCGGCATCCGCGCGCTCGTCACCAACGTCGCGTATCAGGCGGCCAAGGGCGCGGTGCCGCAGGTCACGCGCGCGCTCGCGCGCGAGTTTGCGGGCGACAACATCCGCATCAACTGCGTCGCGCCCGGCGTCATTCGCACGGATTTTCACGCGACGATGAGCGAGGAACAGAAGCGGCTCAACCTCGACCACCGCATCCCGCTCAAGCGCGAAGGCACGACCGCGCAGGTCGCCGACGTCATCACGATGCTCGTGAAGAACGACTACATCGCGGGCGAGACCGTGGTGATTGACGGCGGCCTGACGATGCGCATCGCTTGAGGCCCGTGTGGTGGTGGCGTTTGACACGCGCGCGCCGGGGCGCGATAAGGGCGCATGCACTCAAGGCTTGTCCTCCTCGCGGTTCTCCTCGGCTTCGGCCCGGCGCTTGCGGGCGACGGCGCCATCCGGAACTTCTCCAACACGCTCACGCGCCGCGCCAACCCCGGGCCGCTGCTCGCAGACCATCCGGAATTCGTAGCGCCCGTCGAGGAGCTCACGCGCTTCGAGGCGCCGGCGCTGGTGCGGGATGAGGGTGCGGATTTGCACGTGCGGGCGTGGCGCTTCAGTTACAACGCGCGCGGCATCATCGAGATGCCCAACGACCTCCGCGCCGGGGCGACCGCGATCATCTTCGTGCATCCTTGGGGCATCGACGACGGGCAGGGCTGGCGCACGCCGGAGCCCGCGGGCGTGGCGGACTTCTGCACGCTTGAAAAAAACAGGCTCGGGGGCCGGCACACGCGCGAAGTCATCGTGCCGTTCATCCAGTCGCTTCGAAGCCGCGTGAAGTTCGTGATGCACTCGCTGCCGGGCGCCGAGGATCCGATCCGCCGCAAGCTGTATCGCTCTTTCACGCGCACGCCGTCCGCGGCGGAGCGGGCCGAAGGCGTGAAGGAACTCGACGCGAAACTCAACGGCTTCAACTACCGCGGCGAGCCCCTGCCCGCGACGCTCACGCTCTCCGCCGACAAGCCCGTGGTGGATTACTTCAAGCAGTTCCCCGGGCTCGACGCCGGCGCCCGCTACAACGGCGCGGGCTTTTGGGACCTGCCGATCCCGGTGACTCGCGATGCGGCGCCGCACGCGGACGATGTCGTCATCTACGACGCCGCCGGCTACGAGCCGCTGCGGAAGTTCCTCGCCGACCACGGCGTGCGCCATGTGCTGCTTGTCGGCTACGCGACGGACATGTGCTACGCCCGGACGACGGCGGGCTTCGAGAACCTGCGCAAGGACTTCAATGTATTCCTCGTGGGCGACGCGACGCTGGCGACGTTCCCCTCGAACAAATCGCCGCGCCACGCGACCAACGCGCACATCAGCTTCGCCGCGCTCAACAACCTCGTCACGCAAGTGAGCTGGGTGAGGCTGGACCCGGCGCCCAAGTCCCGATGAACGCGCGCGCCGCGTCACGCCGTGAGTTCCTTGCGGGCACCGCGCTCGCCGCGGCGGGCGCGCACCTCCGCTCGGGCGCGGCGGAAGGCCCGCGCAAGGCGCACATCGCCATCTCGCTGGATCTGGAGATGGCGCGCAATTTCCCGCGCTGGGAAGACACGCAGTGGGATTACGAGAAGGGCAACCTCGACGCGGCGACGAAACGCTACGCGCTCGAGGCCGCGCGCCGCGTGAAGGCCCGCGGCGGCGTGATCCACTTCTTCCTCGTCGGCCGCGCGCTCGAGCAGGAGAACGTGGACTGGCTCAAGGAGCTGCTTGCCGCCGGCCACCGCATCGGGAACCACACCTACGACCACGTCCACATGAAGGCGACCAGGCCGGCGGAGGTGCAGTTTCGGTTCCAGCGGGCGCCCTGGTTGATCGAAGGCAGGACCGTGCCGCAAATCGTGCGCGAGAACATCGCGCTCTGCACGGAGGCCATGAAGTCGCGCCTCGGCGCCGCGCCCGCGGGCTTCCGCACGCCCGGCGGCTTCAGCAACGGTCTCGAGGATTCCCCGCACTTGCAGCGGATGCTCCTCGACCTCGGATTCAAGTGGTGCAGCGGCAAGTATCCAACTCACCCAAACTCCAGGCCGGGCGAAGAACCCGGCGCTTCGGTGCTCGACGGCATCGTGAAGGCGCAGGCCGCGGCGCAACCGTCCCGCTACAGCAGCGGGCTCGTGGAGATTCCCATGGCGCCCATCAGCGACATCGGCGCGTTTCGAAACGGCCGGTGGAAGCTGGAGTGGTTTCTCAAGGCCATCCGCCTCGCCGTGGAGTGGTGCATCGCCGAGCGCGCGCTCTTCGATTTTCTCGGCCACCCCGCGTGTCTTTCCGCGATGGACCCCGAGTTCCGCGCGATCGACTTGATGTGCGACCTCGCGCAACGCGCCGGGGATCGGGCGGCGATCGTGGATTTGGACGCGGTCGCCTCGCGGGTCGCCCCGTAGCCCGGCCTTCCAATGTCGAGCGGCCGGCGAAGTGACCCTCCGCTTCCGGGTTTCAATGGAAGAATGGATTGTGCTCCCGCTGCTCACCGACGGTCGTGAGCGGGCCGTGGCCGGGGCAGATGAGCGTGGTCGCGGGCAGGGAGAGAATCTGGTCGCGCACCTTCGACTTCGCCAGCGGACCATGGTCCTTCGCGCCGCCCATCGAGCCGGCGAAGATGGCGTCGCCGACGATCGCCACGTGCGGCGCGTCGTCAGGCCAGTTGCCGATGACGTAGGTGACGCCGTCCTCCGCGTGGCCCGGTGTGTCGCGGTTGGTGACGCGCAGGCTGCCGAGGTGGATGCAGTCGTTGCGGCGGTTCTTGTGCTGCGGCGGCGCGCTCTTCGCATCGGTGTGGATGCGCACCTGCGGGAACTTCGCGCGAATGGCCTCGACGCCCGCGATATGGTCGGGATGCGTGTGCGTGATGAAGAGGTGCTTGAGGTCGAGCTTGTGCCCGGCGAGCAGCGCAAAGATCGGTTCCGCGGTGAAGCCCGTGTCAAACGCCGCCGCCTCGCGGGTGACCTCGTCCCACGCGAGGTAGGCGTGGACGCTCATGCCGTCCTCGGTGGTGATCTGCCGGAGTTCGCGCCACGTCGTGAGGTCCACGGGCTTCGGAAGCCAGTGGTTCACGATGCCCTCGACCTTCGTCGCGCTCAGATCGATGAGCGCGGAAAGCGCCGGGAGATCGGGGCGCCGGGTGAACGTGCCGGAGTCCTCGAGCGCGGCGAGTTCGGCCTCGGTCAATCCCGCGGCCTTGGCGGCGGCGGCGGGGTCGACCTTCGTCATCATGCGGGCCTTGCGGAGGATGTCGCCGAGATGGTCTTCGAGTGTCATGGCGCGGCAGCGTAACGAGCGCGAAATGGGGCGTCGAGTGAAAGGACTCTAGCTCGCCAACCGTTTGCGCTCGGTTTCAATCCACTCCACGACTTGCGCCACGGCATCCCCGGACTTCACAAAGGTGATCGCGCCGCCGCGGGGCTTGAGCTCGACTTCACCCTTCGCGAGCGACTTCTCGCCGATGCCGATGCGCAGCGGGAAGCCCGCAAGGTCGGCATCCTTGAACTTCACGCCGGGACGCTCGTCGCGATCGTCGAGGATCACCTCGATGCCGCGCGCGGTGAGTCCGGCATAGAGTTGCTCGGCGAGCTTCATGCCCGCGCTGCCGGGCGCGACGGCGAGCGGCGTGATGCAGGCTTCGTAGGGCGCGACGCTGACGGGCCAGATGACGCCGTCCTTGTCGTTGCATTGCTCGATGACGGCTTGCAGCGTGCGCGTGACGCCGATGCCGTAGCAGCCCATCACGCTCGGTCTGCGCGTGCCGTCCTCGGCGAGGAACGTGGCGTTGAGCTTCTCGCTGTATTTGGTGCCGAGCTTGAAGCAGTGGCCGACCTCGATGGCGCGGCGGATCTTCAGCGGCTTCGCACACTTCACGCACGGCTCGCCCGCGGTGACGGTGCGCAGGTCGAACCAGGATGTGACCTTGATGTCGCGCTCGATGGAAACGTTGCGCAGGTGGAAGCCGTCCTCGTTCGCGCCGGTCGTCATGTCGTTCGCGCCGCGCAGGCGCTCGTCGGCGAAGACCCTCGCGTGGTCGGGAACATTCACGACCGCGCCGAGTGAACCGGGCTTCGCGCCGAGCGCGGAAGCGCACTCGTCGGCGGTCGCGGGGCGCGCGGCGGCGGCGCCGGCGCGGGCCATGAATTTGTTCCCGTTCATCTGGTCGTCGCCCCGGATCAGCACGAGGACCGGCTTCGAGTCGGCGATGTAAACGAGCGTCTTGATCTGGCGGTTGGCCGGGACGCTGTAAGGTGACTGGCTCAACGCCTCGATGGTCACGACGCCGGGCGTGGCGAACTTCTCCGGAGCGGCGCCGATGTCGCGCGCGGCGGTTTTCGGGATGCCGCTCGTGGCCTTCTCGATGTTCGCCGCGTAGCCGCAGGCTTCGCAATAGACGACCTCGTTCTCGCCGGTCTCGGCGGGCACCATGAACTCGTGCGAGTGGCTGCCGCCGATGACGCCGGTGTCGGCCTCGACGGGGAACGACTTCAGCCCGCAGCGCGCGAAGATGCGCGCGTAGGCGTCATACATCTTCCTGTAGCTTGCCATCGCACCGTCGTCGCTCACGTCGAAGCTGTAGGCGTCCTTCATGATGAATTCGCGCGCGCGCATCAGGCCGAAGCGCGGGCGGATCTCGTCACGGAACTTCACCTGGATCTGGTAGAAGTTTTTCGGGAGCTGGCGGTAGCTGTTGATCTCGGCGGCGGCGAGCAGCGTGATGACTTCCTCGTGCGTCGGGCCGAGGACCCACTCGCGGCCGGCGGAATCCTTGACCTTGAAAAGCACGTCGCGCGCCGTCTCGTAACGACCGGATTGCTGCCAGATGTCCGGCGGCTGGAGCGCGGGCATGAGCACCTCGATGGCGCCGGCGCGGTCCATCTCCTCGCGGACAATGCGCTCGACCTTGCGCAGCGCGCGCAGGCCGGTGGGGAGAAAGGTGTAGATGCCGCCGGCGAGCTTGCGCACGAGCCCCGCGCGGAGCAGGAGCTTGTGCGAGAGAATCTCCGCGTCCGCCGGGGCTTCGCGGAGGGTGGGGATGAGGGTTTGGGACCAGCGCATGGAAAGGCAAAAAGCCGGAGGGGTGAAGGGGGAGCCATCATCCGCGCGTCTCTGGGCGCGGGGTGACGAAGTGGCTCACGAGTTCGCTCTCACTTCACCGTGTTCACCAGCGGCGCGAGGCCCTGGATGCGCACTTCGAGGCGGTCGCCGCTCTCGATGGGCCCGACGCCGCTGGGTGTGCCGGTGACGATCACGTCGCCGGGCAGCAGCGTCATGTTTGTGGAAATGAAGCTCACGAGCTGGTAGCAGTTGAAGATGAGCTGGCTCGTGTTGGAGTTCTGCCGGAGCTGGCCGTTCTGGAAGAGCTGGATGGTCAGGTCGTGCGGGTCGATCTTCGTCTCCACGTAAGGCCCGAGCGGCGTGAAGGTGTCGAAGCTCTTGCAGCGCGCCCACTGGCTCTCGGAGTTTTGGATCGTGCGGTCGCTGATGTCCTCGGCCGAGGTGTAGCCGAAGATGTAGCGCGCGGCGGCAGCCGGCGTGACGTTGCGCACGCGCCGGCCGATGACGATCGCCAGCTCGGCCTCGTAGTCGGTGCGGTGCGCGGGAAACGGGATCTCGATCTTGCCGCCGTCCGGCAGCAACGACGTGGTGGCCTTGAGCCAGAAGAGCGGCTCCTTGGGGATGGGCTTGCCGGACTCCCGCGCGTGGTCGGCGTAATTCAGCCCGACCGCGATGATCTTCGAGGGCTGCACGGGCGTGAGCGTCTTGACGCCCTTCACCGACATCGCCTTCTTGTCAAACGAGGGGGAACCAAAGACGTCACCCCGAAGGCGGAACAGATCTCCGTCCACCACCTTTGCAAAAAAAACGTCGTCGCCTTTCTGAAACCGGCCAATGGCTGCCATAGGTCGGGCATTCTAGTAACACTTCCGGGGAGGGCGTCGCAAGGTGAAAAACGGGCAAATGCCCGAGGCTTCCGCGCGAATCGCGCCGGCGCGTCACCCGGCGGGATACTGCCACGGCGCACGATACGGCCGGCTGAGCAGCGTGTTCGCCTCGGCGTCGCCGATGACCTGCTCCTTTGCCCCGTCCCACTGCAGGCTGCGGCCGAGTTTGAGGGACATCATGCCGAGCATCGGCAGCACGGACGAGCGGTGGGCGCTCTCGATGTCCGCCACCGGCTTGCGCCCCGTGTCGATCGCCGCGAGGAAGTCCGCCCACAGCAGCTTCAAGTTGTGGCCGTCGGGCTCCTGCAGTTGCGAGTCTTCGTGAATCGTCTTCGCCTTCGAGTCGGCGGGATAAAAAGTCCAGCCGTCGCGCCAGCCAATGTGCAGCGTTCCCTTCGTGCCGTAGAAGTAGGCGCCCACGTTGTGCTTCTCGGCCTTGTTCTCGGCGAACTTCCGGTGCTCCCACGTCACCGTGAACTGCTCGAACTCATACGTCGCCACCTGATGATCCGGCGAGTCGGTGGTCATCTCAGTGTCGTTGTTCACCGGCGCGCCCGCGATCGGCCGGCCGCCGCTTGAGAAAATGCGCCTCGGATACTTCTCCTCGCTCCACCACACCACCTGGTCGAGCCAGTGGACGCCCCAATCGCCAAGCTGGCCGTTGCCGTAGTCGAGGAACTGCCGCCACCCGCCGGGGTGCAGCTTCGTGTTGAAGGGCCGCTTCGGCGCGGGGCCGCACCACAGCTCCCAATCCATCGTCGCCGGTGGCGCGCTGTTCGGCCGGGGCAATTCCCGCTCGCCGCGGTAATGGACGAACAGCCGGACGGCGCCGACCTTGCCCACGTTTCCGTCGCGGAGGAACTTCATCGCGTTCACGTGGTGCGGACCGATGCGCCGGTGAAGGCCGACCTGCACCATCCTGCCGGTCTTCCGCGCCGCCGCGAGCATGGCCTTGCTCTCGTTGACGGTGTGCCCCGTGGGCTTTTCGACGAACACATGCGCGCCCGCGTTGACCGACGCGATGGACTGCAGCGCGTGCCAGTGGTCGGGCGTGGCGATGATGACCACATCGGGTTTCTCCGTTGCGAGCATCTCGCGGTAATCGCGGTGCAGCCTGGGCTTGTCGCCGCTCAGGTCGGTCACCTGCTCGCCCGCGATTTGCAGCGCGCGCGAGTCGCAATCCGCGAGCGCCGCCACCGTGCAACGACCCGAAGCCATCGCCTCCTTGAGGATGTTCTTGCCCCACCAACCCGAGCCGATGAGCGCGGTGCGCAGCTTGCGCGGTTCGGCGGCACGCGCGAACGGCGCCGCGGGAATCGCGGCGCCGGCGAGCGCGGTGTTGCGGAGGAAGATCCTGCGTGACGTCGGGTTCATGAAGTGACGGGTGGTCGGTTGCCCTCTCAGTAGCGGAGCCGGCGCGCGGGCGCAAGGCGCGGTTTCCCGCGTCACGGGATCGCCCCGCGCTTGCGGAGCATCGCCGCCATCGCCTTGTCCATGAGCACCTCGGCCAGCGGCTTGGTCGCCTCATCCAGCGCAGCGACGGCGGACTTGAGTTGCGACGCCGGGCCGGTTTTCGACGCCGGGTCTTCAGACGCAAGCACGGACTCGACGGCGAGCGCGGCCTGCTCAATCGCGGCCCGCGTCCCGGCTTCGAGCGCTTCACCGCATTCCGCGAGGCCGCGGCGGGTGGCGGCGAGAACTTCCTGCGCCGTGAGCTTCGATTCGATCCACCCGCGCGCGGCGCGGTCCTCGAACGCGTGCTCGACGGATGCCTCGACCATCTGCTGCACCGCCGCATCGTCCACGTCCACCGCGGACTTCATCTCCACCACGTGCTCGCGGCCGGTCGCGAGGTCGCGCGCGAGCACGTGCAGGATGCCGTCGGCATCAATCTCGAACTGCACACCGACCCGCGGCACGCCGCGCGGCGCGGTTGCGAATGCGATCGTGAACCGGCCGAGGCTCCAGTTGTCCTTCGCCCGGTCGCGCTCGCCCTGGAGCACATGGATGAGCATCTCGCGCTGGAAATCCACCGCCGTCGTGAAGACTTCGCCCGCCTTCACCGGGATGGTCGAATTGCGCGGGATGATCACATTCATCAGCCCGCCAAACGTCTCGATGCCGAGCGAGAGCGGCGTGACGTCCAGCAGCAGCAGGTTCTTGAACTCACCGCTGAGAATCGCCGCCTGGATCGCCGCGCCGAGCGCGACAGCTTCGTCCGGGTTTTGCGAAGTGTTCAACCGCGGTCCGCTGCGCTCGTGAAACCCCATGCCGAGCCGGACGCCGCCGCGGTCCTCGTCGAACTCCGCGCAGCCGAACCATTCCGCCACGAGCCGTCGCACGAGCGGCATGCGCGTCTGCCCGCCGACGAGGATGACCTGGTCGAGTTGCCTCGCCTCGAGTGTTGCGTCGGCAAGCGCGCGGAGGCAATGCGCCCGCGTGCGCTCGACGAGGTCGCGGGTGAGCCGCTCCAGTTCGTCGCGCGTGAGCTTGCAGCTGAAGCTGAACTCCGGCGTGAGAAACGGCAGCGCGATCTCGGCTTCGGGCTCGCTGGACAGCCGGATCTTCGCGTCCTCCGCGGCTTCGCGCAGGCGGGCGAGTGCTGCGTGCTCCGCGCACCGCGAGTTCGCGCCGGACGCTTCGGTGCCGGTCACGCGCCGCGCGCCACGCACCGCGTCGCGCCAATCCGGTCCGCCTGATGCCTTCACCTTTGCAACGAGAAACTCCACGACCCGCCGGTCGAGATCGTCACCGCCGAGCCGTGTGTCGCCGCTCGTCGCGAGCACCTGGAAGACACCCTCGTTGAGTTCGAGAATCGAGAGGTCAAACGTGCCGCCGCCGAGGTCGTAAACGGCGACGCGCGACTTTTCTTTCAGCCGTTCCAGCCCGTAAGCGAGCGCGGCCGCGGTCGGTTCGTTGATGATGCGCTCGACCGTGAAGCCCGCGAGTTCGCCGGCGCGGCGGGTCGCGTTGCGTTGCGCGTCGTTGAAGTAGGCCGGCACGGTGATGACCGCGCGCGTGACGGGTTCGCCAAGCGCAGCCTCGGCGTCGCGCTTCAGTTTCTTGAGCACCTCGGCGCTGAGTTCCTCGGGAGTGAAGCGGCGTCCGTGCATCTCGATGACCGCCGGGCCGCCGCCGTCGCCGGTGACCGCGAACGCGACGTCGCGTTCCTCCGCCGGAATCTCCATGGCGCGCCGCCCGATAAACCGCTTCACGGAATACGCGGTCGCCGCGGGGTTGAGCGATCGCATGCGGCGCGCGGGCTCGCCGACCATCGGCACGGCGTCCTCGCCCGCAACGTGTATGATGGAGGGCGTGAGGCGGCGACCGTCGGCATCCGCGATGACGAATGGGATGCCGGAATCAACGGTGGCCACGAGGGAATTCGTGGTGCCGAGGTCGATGCCGGCGATCTTGCTCATGGCGTGAACCGCGGCGGCGCGGCGGGTTCGCGCCGGACTGCGTAACCAGCCGGCGTGGCGTTGGCGAATCAAATCCGCTGGGCGCGCTTCGCGCCGCGGGGCGCGCGGCTTCAGCCACCGCAAAATCACTTGCCTCGGCAGCGTGATTCTCTAGCCTTCGCGCGAACTTCAACCCAACCCCTCCCCCCGCACACCATGAGATTCGGCATCAACTCCTTCCTGTTCACCTCGCCGTTCACCACCGCGAGCGTGAAGCTCTTCCCGCAATTCAAAAAGTGGGGTTTCGACACCGTGGAGATTCCCATCGAGGCGCCCGAGCACATCGAACCCGCGGCGGTGAGGGCCGCCGCCGGGAAAGCCGGCATCGCCATCGGCTCCATCTGCGCGTGCATGGGGCCGGGACGCGACTTCCGCGGCACGCCCGAGGAGCAGGCGACCGGCATGGCTTACTGCAAGGCCCTGGCCAACCAGGCCGCGGCGCTCGGCTGCCCCCGCATGATCGGCCCGATTTATTCCGTCGTCGGCAAGGCGGACGCCGTCGAACCCGCGCAGCAGAAAATCGAGTTCGCGCTCGTGGTGAAGAACCTCAAGGAACTCGCCGACTACGCGGCCGCGCGCGGCGTGGAGCTGTGCATCGAGCCGCTGAACCGGTTCGAGACGGACTTCCTCAACACGTGTGACCAGGGCCTCAAGCTCATCAAGGCCGTCGGGAAGAAAAATGTGAAGCTGCATCTCGACACGTTTCACATGAACATCGAGGAGAAGAACCAGGCTGCCGCGATTCTCAAGGCGGGCCGGCACCTCGGCCACTTTCACGCCTGCGGCAGCGACCGCGGCACGCCGGGCGGCGACCACATTGATTGGAAGCCCATCGTCAAGGCGCTCCGCAAGGTCGGCTACGACAAGGACGTGGTGATCGAGAGCTTCACCACGGACGTGAAAGTGATCGCGCGCGCCGCGGCCATCTGGCGCAAGATCGAGCCCAAGCGCAACGACATCGCCGTGAAGGGCCTCGCACACCTCAAGCGGGCGTTCAAGTAGGCTGCCGGCGGCGCGGGGCGCCCCCCTCGCAGTTGCTACGCCCGGATGGGGGGCTGCTGGTCGCCGGCCGAGTCATCCTCCGGATGGCTTCGGCGCCTCGCCTCACGCGATCAGCGGATGGGTTCGCGACTTCAGAGGAAAGGTCGTCCGCTGGCCGGTGAGCGCGGCCTGATACACGGCCATCACCATCTCCACGGCCCATGCTCCGTTCCGGCCGCTGCATTCCGGGTCGCGCTTCTCGCGGATCGCGGCGAGCCAGTCGTCCACGAGCCGGGTGTTTGCGGACGGGAAGTTGTCCACGCCCGCGGGTGTGCCCTCGAACTTCTGCCACGTGTCCGCGCGGCCGTCGGGCTTCCACGCGCCGGGCTTGAGCACGAACACCTGCGCCGGGATGTTCATGAGGATGCGCGCGGCGCCCTTGCTGCCGATGAACTCGATGCCCCAGTGCGCCACGAGTTCGCGCTGGCGTCCGCGGCTGGTGAAGGTGCCCAAGACGCCGTGGGCGAATCCGAACTGCGCGTTCACCTCGTCGCCCGCGATCGGCCCGACGTTGTCGCGCATGACGCGCGCGTCGGCGCGCGTGATGTCGCGGCCCTTTTGCAGCACGCGCGCCGTGCACCATTGCGGGTCGCCGACGAAGAGCCGCATCAGGTCGAACAGATGCGAGCCGAGCACGATCATGTCCTCGCCGCCCGCGCGGGCGTCCTGCTTGCCGAAGGCGCGCAGTTCGAGCACGTCGCCGATGAGTCCGCCGGTGATGGCCTGCTTGAGCGCGGCGATCGAGGGCAGGCTGCGCATCTGGTGCGCGACGGCGATGCGCAGGCCGCGCTTCTGCGCCTCGGCGAGCAGTTCGTCAGACTCGGCGGGGCAGGTGACGAAAGGCTTCTCACAGAACACGTGCGCGCCCGCGCGCAACGCGGCGAGGCAGATCTCGCGGTGCTGGTCGGCCTGCCGCATCGCAACGCTCACGAGCTGCGGCCTTTCCTTGTCGAGCATCTCGCGCCAGTCGGCGTATTGGCGCGGCGCCTTGATTCTCTCGGCCGCCTTCGCGCGCCCGGCGGGATCGGGGTCGGCCACGGCCGCAAGCTCGCAATCGCCGCGCCCGGTGAAAAGCACGTCGAGCCCGTGACCGTAATCGCCGCGCCCGGTGTGGCCGATGACGGCGGCGCGCAACGTCGTGGCCTCCGCGGCGAAGGCGGGCGTGGCGGCTGTCACCGCCGCCAGCGCCGCCGAGGCTCCGAGAAACTCGCGCCGGGAAAGTGGCGGTGGTGGGTTCGTCAGGCCGTTCAGTGTCGTGTTCATGGCGCGGCAAGGAATTCGGCGGCAGTATGCACCCCGGCGAATCGAAGGCGAGTGGAGAGTTGCCGCGGACTGCCCGTCACCGGTCCGGCCTGAACGGGACGGCCCGCGGCGACATGCCGGGCCCGGAGGGCGGTGCTTCTCGCGACGATACTACGTGTAGGTAATAAGTGGTTGCCTTCCTCCCACCCGCGCCGGATACTCGCCTTGCAATGGATTCGCCCGACGGCTGGCTTTGAACCGCCGTTTCCGTCGGACAGTCCCAATGACCATGAAGCCTCACTTCATCACTTTGTCCTCGGTCGCGGTCGTCGCCGTGGCTGCGGCTTTGCTGCCCAACCTCGGCGCCGATCCGCAGAAGCAACCGATTGCTGCCGCCAAGACGAAAGCCGAGCCCGTCGCCGCGAAAGCCGCGCTGCCGGGCTGGCCGATGTTCCGCGGCGGGCCGAACTTGCAGGGGCTCTCCGGCGCGAAGCTCGCCACGCCGCTCTCGTTGCTGTGGAGCGCGAAGACGAGGGGGCCGGTCAAATCCTCCGCCGTCATCGGCGAGAACCGCGTGTTCATCGGCTCGGACGACGGCCATCTCTACGCGTTCGACGCGGCGACGGGCCGCGAGTTGTGGAAGCACAAGACCGGCGGGCCGATCGAGGCGTCGCCGATGCTGCTCGACGGGTGCGTTTACATCGGCTCGACGGACGCGTTCCTGCACGCGCTCGACGCCGCGTCGGGCAAGCCGCTGTGGAAGCACGAGACGGGCGACAAGATCCTCGGCGCAGCGAACTGGACCGCGTCGCCTGACGGCAAGTCCAAGTGGGTGCTTGTCGGAAGCTACGATTTCAAGCTGCACTGCCTCAACGCGGCGACGGGCAAGAGCAACTGGGTTTACGAGACAGGGAATTACATCAACGGCTCGCCCGCGGTTGACCGCGGCGTGACGGTGTTTGGCGGATGCGACGCGATGCTGCACGTGATCAGCGTCGCCGACGGGAAGAAGGTGAAGGAAATCGAGGCCGGCGCCTACGTGGCGGGCTCGGCGTCGCTCGTGGACGGGCGCGCCTACTTCGGCCACTACGAGAACGCCTACCAGTGCATCGACCTCACGAAAGGCTCGAACGTGTGGACCTACAAGGAGCGCAACTTCGCCTACTTCAGCTCGCCCGCGGTCACGAAAGACCGCGTGCTATTCGGCGGCCGCGACAAGCGGCTGCATTGCGTGCGCCTCGACAACGGCGACACGGTGTGGACCTTCCCGACACAGGGCAAGGTGGACAGCTCGCCCGTGGTGACCGCCGATGGCAAGGTCGTGTTCGGCTCGGAGGACGGCCGGCTTTACGTCGTCTCGCTCGCGGATGGCAAGGAGCTGTGGAATTACGAAATCGGCCAGGGGATCACCAGCTCGCCCGCGGTGGTCGAGAACCTCGTGGTCATCGGCAGCGAGGACGGCGGCGTGTATGCGTTCGCGCCCCCACTCACGCGCCCGCCTCGTGGCGCGCCGGCAAAGGCGAAGGAGTAGCACAGCATCATGAGCCAGCCAGCCACTCTCGAAGCGCCCCGACCCTCCACACCTCCCATCCAAAAGGAGACGACCGCCGGCAACTACTTCGTCTCGAACTACCCGCCGTTTTCGTTCTGGAAACCCGAGTTCGTCCCGCAGGTGCTCGACGCGATGCAGCGCCCGCCCAAGCCCGGCACGCCGCTCGGCATCTACGTCCACATTCCCTTCTGCCGGAAGCGCTGCCACTTTTGCTACTTCAAGGTTTACACCGACAAGGATTCCGCGGCCATCAAGGGTTACATTGACGCCGTGCTGCGCGAGTTCGCGCTGCACGCGGCCAGGCCCTGTGTTGGCGGGCGCACGCCGGGCTTCATCTACTTCGGCGGCGGCACGCCGAGCTACCTCTCGGTCGAGCAGCTGCGGCACCTCACCGACGGCATGAAGGCGCTGCTGCCGTGGGACGCGGCAGAGGAAGTCACCTTTGAATGCGAGCCGGGCACGCTCACCGACCACAAGCTGAAGGCCATCCGCGACCTCGGTGTCACGCGCCTCTCGCTCGGCGTGGAGAACTTCGACGACCACATTTTGGAGATCAACGGCCGCGCACATCACAGCAAGGAAATCGCCCGCGCCTACGCGTTTGCGCGCAGCGTGGGCTTCCCGCAGATCAACATCGACCTCATCGCGGGCATGGTCGAGGAAACCGAGGCCAACTGGCGCGAGAACATCCGCAAGACCCTCGAACTCGCGCCCGACTCGGTGACCATCTACGAGATGGAGATTCCGTATAACACGACCATCTACCAGCGCATGAAGGCCGAGGAAAAGCTCGTCGCTCCGGTGGCCGATTGGGCGACCAAGCGCCGCTGGGTCAACGACGCCTTCACGGCGTTCGAGCGCGCGGGCTACACCGTCGCGAGCGCCTACACGGCGGTGAAGGACAAGGCGAAGACCAAGTTCGTCTATCGGGACAAGCTGTGGGCGGGCGCGGATTTGCTGTCCGTCGGCGTGGCGAGCTTCGGCCACATCGGCGGTGTGCATTACCAGAACCACGCGGACTTCGATCCCTACGTGGCGCAGGTGAACGCGGGACAGTTCCCCATCTTCCGCGCACTCACGCCGACAGACGACGAACGGTTCATCCGCGAGTTCATCCTGCAACTCAAGCTTGGCTCAAACAGCCGCAGCGACTTCAAGGCGAAATTCGGCGCAGACCCGGTCGAGCGCTTCGCTGAACCGACCCAACGATTGAAGGACTGGGGCTTCCTCAGCGTGGAAGGCGACCGCATCGTGCTCACGCGCGAGGCGCTGCTGCAGGTGGACAAGCTGCTGCACGAATTCTTCAAGCCGGAGCACAACATCGCGCGCTACGTCTAGCGGCCATGACCAACCAGACGACATCCGGTTCTCCGGCGACTCCAGTCGCCCTCCCCCTCGCGTATCCTCTGGACGATTTTTACACGCAGGCGGGCCTGGCGCTGCCGGTCATCGAGGCCGTCCGGGGCGACGAGGTGCCGGAGCCGTTCCGGACGCTGCTGGTGCATCAGGACGACATGACGCCGACGCTCGAGAAGTTCCACGGCGACACCATCCACATCCGCGTGCTGCGCCGCCAGCAGCGCGATGACTTCTACTTCCGCGAGGTCCTGCTCGTGACGGACAAGGACGGGCGGCCGGTCGAGTTCGGCGCGATCAAGATCAACCTCGCGCTGTTCCCGCCCGCGGCGAAGGCCGACATCCTCGCCGAGCGCGTGCCGCTTGGGCGCATCCTCGACGAACGCGCCGTCGCGCACGAGAGCCGGCCCAAGGCGTTTTTGCGCGTGCAGTCCGACACATTCATCAACTCCGTGCTCGGCCTCGGCGGTCCGCACACGCTCTTCGGCCGGCGCAACACGCATTGGGACCCGCAGCAGCGTCCGCTGGCCGAGATCGTGGAAATCCTCCCGCCCGCGTTGAAGTGAACGCCAGCTTCGACACGCTCATTATCGGCGCCGGGCCCGCGGGCTCGAGCGCGGCGGCGATCCTCGCCGCGCACGGCCACCGCGTGCTGATGCTCGAACGCGAGAAATTTCCCCGATACCACATCGGCGAATCGCTCATCCCGTTCACCTACGGCCCGCTCGAGCGGCTCGGCCTCATCCCGAAGATGAAGGCGTCGTGTTTCCAGAAGAAATACAGCGTCGTGTTCGTGCAGCCCGACGGCAAGGCCAGCCAGCCCTTCTACTTCTTCAACCGCTACGACCGCGAGACTGTCGCGCAGACGTGGCAGGTGCTCCGCAGCGAGTTCGACCAGATGCTGCTCGACCACGCGCGCGACCGCGGCGCGCAGGTGCTGGAAGAAACCACGGTGAAGGAGCTGCTTTGCGAGGACGGCCGCGTGGCCGGTGTTCGCGCGCTGTTGAAGTCCGGCGCGACCGCCGAGTTCCGCGCGCCGATGACGCTCGACTGCACCGGCAAAGAAGCCTTCGCCGCCGTGCGCAACGGCTGGCGCATGAACGATCCGTATCTCAACAAGGTCGCCGTGTGGACCTACTACCGCGGCTCGAAACGCGAACCGGGCATTGACGAGGGGCAGACCACGGTCGCGTTCGTGCCGGACAAGGGCTGGTTCTGGCACATCCCGATGCACGACGACCGGGTCAGCGTCGGCGTCGTGGCCGAGGGCAGGTATCTCACGCGCGGCGGCGTGAAGGACCTGAAGGCCATCTTCCACCGCGAGGTGGAGGAGAACCTCTGGATCAAGGACCACCTCTCCATCGGCGCATCGGAGGGCGACTACTTCGTCACGAGCGAATACAGCTTTCACTCGCGCCACTGCGGCTGCGAGGGCTTGCTGCTCGTCGGCGACGCGTTTGCGTTCCTCGACCCCGTGTTCAGCAGCGGGCTGATGCTCGCGCTCAAGAGCGGCGTGATGGCCGGCGATGCCGTGCACGAAGCGCTGCTCGCGCGCGACGTCTCGCCATCGCGCTTCGCGCCCTACGCAACCACGCTGCGCCAGGGCGTCGAGAACATGCGCAAGCTGGTTTACGCGTTTTACAATCCGGCGTTCTCCTTCAAGGACGTGATCATGAAATACCCCGACGCCGCCGGAGAAATCACCGATTGCCTGAGCGGCGATGTGAACAAGGACTTCACGAGCCTCTGGAACAAAGTCAGGGAATTCGCGCCCCTGCCGGAGGACCTGCCTGTGGGTGGGCCGGCTCTGCCGATCCCTCACGAGTAATGCCTGGCGCGTCATTACAACCGCCGGTTGCCCATGGACGCATTACTCGTTACTCATTACGGCCGATGACCCTCGTGCAAATCACCCCCGGCGCGGGCGGGATGTATTGCGGGAACTGTTTCCGCGACAACGCGCTCGTGGCGGCGCTGCGCGGCATGAGCCACGACGTGCTCATGATCCCGCTCTACCTGCCGATGACGCTCGACGAGGACGACCAGTCGCGCGGCACGCCGATGTTCTTCAGCGGCGTGAACGTGTATCTGGAGCAGAAGACCGCGTTCTTCCGCCGCGCGCCGGCGTGGCTTCACGGCATGCTCGCCTCGCCGGTGCTGCTCAAGTGGGCCGCGGGCAAGGCGGCCAAGACGCGGCCCGAGGATGTCGCCGAGCTGACGCTCTCGATGTTGCGCGGCGAGGAGGGCAACCAGGCGCGCGAACTTGACGGACTCATCGCGTTCCTCAAGTCGCAGCCCAGGCCCGATGCCATCTGCCTGTCCAACGCGATGCTCGCGGGGCTCGTGCGCAGGCTGAAGTCCGAGCTGCGCTGTCCCGTGGTGGTGACGTTGCAGGGCGAGGACTACTTTCTCGACGCGATGCCGGAGCCGCATCGCACGGCCGTGTGGCGCACGCTCGCGGAGCGCGCGCGAGAGGCGGATGCGCTCGTGGCGCCGAGCCGTTACTTTGCGGACCGGATGACCGGGCGGCTCGGCCTGCCCGGCGGCCGCGTGCGCGTGGTGCACAACGGCATCAACCTCGACGGCTACGCGATGGTGCGAGAGTCGGAAGCGCACGTGCAAGGCGCGGGCCCGCCGGTGCTGGGCTTCTTCGCGCGCATGTGCCGCGAGAAGGGGCTCGATGTGCTGGTGGACGCCTTCATCGCGATCAAGCAGCGGGGCAAGGTGCCAAACCTGCGCCTGCACATCGGCGGCGGCTGCGGTCCGGGAGACGAGGGCTTCGTGCAGGAGCAGACGGCAAAGCTGCGCGCCGCGGGCGTGCTCGCGGATGCGGAGTTCTTCCCGAACCTCGACCGAGAGCGGAAGCTGGATTTCTTCCACGCACTATCGGTGTTCAGCGTGCCGGCGGTTTACGGCGAGGCATTCGGGCTGTATCTCATCGAGGCCATGGCCGCGGGCGTGCCCGTGGTGCAACCGCGCGCGGCATCCTTCCCGGAACTCATCGAGGCGACGGGCGGCGGCGTGGTGTGCGATGCGAACGCGTCCGCGCTCGCATCCGGCATCGAGTCGCTGCTGCTGGATCCCGCGCACGCCCGGGCGCTCGGCGACAAGGGCCGCCACGCGGTTTACGAGAAATTCAGCGTCGGGCACCTCGCGCGCGAGATGGTGAAGGTGTTCCAGGACGCGGCGAAATTTTGAACCTTGAAGTTTGAACCCCGAACTTTGAACGTCAGCCATGCCCTACGAGTTCAAAGCGGTGCGCCGCGTGGAGTTCAGCGAGACGGACATGGCCGGCATCGTCCACTACTCGAATTTCTTCCGCTACATGGAGACGGCGGAGCACGCGTTTTTCCGCTCGCTCGGGTTTTCGATCGTGATGCGCGACACGGATTCGCCGGCGGGCTGGCCGCGCGTCCACGTGACCTGCGACTACCGGCACCCGTTGCGGTTCGAGGACGAGGTGGAAATCCAACTGCTCGTCGCGGAGAAGAAAACCAAGGCGCTGACCTACGAATTTCGCTTCCGCAAACTCAACGCGACGCCGCAATTGGAGGTCGCGCGCGGACGGCTCACGGTGGTGTGCGTGACGCGCGACGCCACGGGCAAGATGAGCGCCGCGCCGATCCCGGAGTTCATCGCGGCGCAAATCGAAGTCGCGCCCGCCGAGGCGTTGAAGTGAGAAATGAATTGCGAACCGCCACCTCCACCCTACGATTGACGGTGAATAGAAGCTCCAGTCCATCATGCATCCGACGAACCAACCGCGCCGCGAGGCCTTCACGCTCATCGAACTGCTCGTTGTGATCGCCATCATCGCGATCCTCGCGGGACTGCTGCTGCCCGCGCTGGCGTCGGCGAAGGCAAAGGCCAAGTCCACGAAGTGCATGAACAACATCAAGCAGATCGGCACGACCTTCCTGCTGTATGCGGATGACTTTGACAACAAGCTCATCAACCTCTACTCCCTTGCACCCGGCGTTGCAGGGGGCCAGTGGTATTACGAGACCCTGGTGCCCATGCGATATCTCCCCGCGTTCACGAATCGCAACGGCATCTGGCGGTGTCCCGAGGCGACCGATGAGCAGATTCGCGCGGGTTGGGGAGGGACATGGGAGGGCTACGCGCCCATCGAGGACACGATCATTCGTTACGCCTCCAACACACCGCCAAGCACGGTTCGACTCGGGAGCCGGCGGCTCGACGAGATTCTTCGCACGACGCAAATCTGGCTGATGGGTGATGCCGGGCGCGCGCTGGCCCAGAATAATCCCAAGGCCGGCTACAAGCCGTGGATTGCGATTCGGGGCGGGGGCGCGCTCGATGCAACCGGCCCGTGGGTGGGCGCGCCAACCGTGTGGACCATCAACACCGGCACCGGAGAACCCGAGCAGCAACCCGCCGCGAGGCACGTCGGCTTTCGGTGCAACATGACCTTCATCGACGGTCACGCCGAGTCGTGGACCTACCCCGAAGTCCGGTCGAACAAGTTCAACTTCCTCGGCAACGTGAACGGCACTCCGCGCAACTTGTGAGCCGACGCGCGGCTCACTCCGGCGCGAGCGTGACTTCCATCTTCTCCCAGCTCAGCACGAAGCGCTTGCCCCTCGGCGCGACTGGCATTGATTTCAAGTAGCCGCGCTTGACGAGGATTTCCAAGTTGGCGGGCGGGCTCTGGGTTTCCTGCCAGAATTTCTTGTAGGCGGCGTTGAGCGCCGCAAGGTCGGGATTCTCATCCTTCGCGGGCTTCGAATCCCCGGGCGAAACCACGGGGGCCGCAGGCGCAGCCGCCGGAACGGTCGGCACATTCTTGGGCGGCGGCGCGGCGACGGGCGCGGCCGGGGTGGAACCCGGATTGTCGCGGCACGCCAACGCGCCGAACGCCACGAGGAGCATCGCAGTGCGAAGCAACTTCATGCGGGCATCTTACAATTGCCCGGCAGTGCTTCAACGGAATTCTCCCGGCGAAGCACGGTGGCGCTGGCGGCCGTGTTCAGCGTGTTTTGCAGTCGTTGCGTTCTCGCGCGACTTCATTACTCTCGCGCCCGCATGAGAATCGTCGTCCTCGACGCCCACACTTTGAACCCAGGCGACTTGAGCTGGGACGCGTTGCGCGCGTTCGGAGAGTGCGCGATTCATGAGCGCACGGCGCCCGCGCTCGTGGTGGAGCGCGCCGCGGGCGCTGAACTCGTGCTGACCAACAAGACGCCGCTCACGCGCGCGAGCCTGGCCGCGCTGCCGGCGTTGCGCTACGTGGGCGTGCTGGCAACGGGTTTCAACATCGTGGACACCGCCGCGGCGCGCGAGCGCGGGATTCCCGTCTGCAACGTGCCGGCGTATGGCACGCGGTCCGTGGCGCAACACACGTTCGCGTTGCTGCTTGAACTCGCGAACCGCGCGGGTCATCACGCGGCATCAGTGCGCGAGGGTCGCTGGGCGGCGTGCCCGGATTATGCGTTCGCGGACTTCCCGCTGGTGGAACTGGATGGATTGACGATGGGTGTGGTGGGATTTGGCCGCATCGGCCGCGCCGTGGCGGAGCTGGCGCGGGGATTCGGGATGCGCGTGCTCGCGTTCACGCGCACGCCGCCGGGCGAGCCGGCGACGGGCGTCGAGTTCGCGGATCTTGAAACACTATTCCGCCAAAGCGACGTGGTGAGCCTGCACTGTCCGCTGACACCGGAGACGGACAAACTGGTGGACGCGACCCGGCTCGGGTGGATGAAAGCAGGCGCGTTCCTGCTCAACACCAGCCGCGGGCCGCTCGTGGACGAGGCGGCGCTCGCGGATGCGCTGAACACGGGCCGCATCGCCGGCGCGGGACTTGATGTGCTCTCGACGGAGCCGCCGCCCGCCGGGAACCCGCTCTTCACGGCGAAGCATTGCATCATCACACCGCACAACGCGTGGATGTCGCGCGCGGCGCGGTCGCGGTTGATGAGCACGGCGATGGACAACGTGCGCGCGTTCCTCGCGGGCACGCCGAGGAATGTGGTGAACTGATGCCTCGCGCGCGATGAACACCCTCACGCTCGGCCATTCGCCCGATCCGGATGATGCCTTCATGTTCTACGCGATGGCGAAGGAGCTCGTGCCGTCGCACGGGCTGAAGTTCGAGCACATCCTGCAGGACATCCAGACGCTCAACGAACGCGCGACGCGCGGCGAGCTCGACATCTCGGCGATCAGCATCCATGCCTACGCGCACGTGTGCGACCGGTATGCAATGCTGCCGAGCGGCGCAAGCATGGGTGATGGTTACGGGCCGATGCTCGTCTCGAAGCGGCGGCATTCGCGCCGGGAGATTTCCAAGTTGCGCATCGCTGTGCCGGGAAAGATGACGAGCGCGTTTCTCGCGTTGCAACTCTGGCTCGGCCGTCGCGCGGAGGAATTCGAACACGTGGTCGTTCCGTTTGACCGCATCTTCGAAACGGTGCGCTCGGACGCCGCGGATGTGGGGCTGATCATCCACGAGGGCCAACTCACGTTCCAGAACGAGGGGCTCGTGGGCTGTGCGGATCTCGGCCTGTGGTGGGGCGCGGAGAATGACGGGCTGCCGCTGCCCCTCGGCGGCAACGTGGTGCACAAGCGGCACACGCCGGAAGTGCGCCGGCAAGTCGCTGGAATCATCGCGGACAGCATCCGTTACGGACTCGCCCATCGCGCGGAGGCTGTGGAGCACGCGTTGCAATTCGCGCGCGACATGGGACGCGATCTGGCGGACAAGTTCGTGGGGATGTATGTGAACCACTGGACGCTCGACTACGGTCCGCGCGGGCGCGAGAGCATCCGGCGATTCCTCACGCGGGCGCACGAGCGCGGGTTGATTCCGCGCGCGCCGGCGCTGGAGTTCGTGGAATGACGCCGCGAGGAGCGGATTCTCGCCCACGACCGCGCGCGGCCTCCGGCGCTCGCTGGATTAGAACTGAACCTTCGGCGCTTCCTTCTGCTCGGTGGGCGTCTCGAAAAACGGCTCTTCCTTGAAGCCAAACATCCCCGCGATGAGCACCGTTGGAAACGTCTGGATGGCCGTGTTCAGTTGCTGCACAGAATCGTTGTAGGCTTGCCGCGAGAAGGCGACGCGGTCTTCGGTCGAGGAGAGTTCGCCCTGAAGGGACATGAAATTCTGGTTCGCCTTGAGCTCGGGATAGGCTTCCGAGACGACAAGCAACCGGGCGATCGCTGAGGTGAGTTCGCCCTCCGCCTTGATGGCATCCGCGGGTGTGGTCGCGCTCGTGGCGCGGGATCGCGCGTTGATGACGCGCTCGAGCGTGTCTTTCTCGTGCGCCGCGTAGCCCTTCACGGTGTTGACCAGGTTCGGGATCAGGTCATGGCGGCGCTTGAGCTGGACGTCGATTTGCGCCCAGGCGTTGCGGACGACCTGGCGCAGCTTCACGAGTCCGTTGTAACAGCCCATGAGCCAGAGGCCGATGATGATTGCCAGGCCGACGAGGGCCACCACGACAACGAGGAGTATTGGTATTGTGGACATGGCGCGATAGTAGGCGCTGCAGCTGGATTTGCAACAGCGGCGATCCTACAAGTCCGGGTGCAGTTTGTAGGGCGCGCAAGTTTCAAGTTCACGCATGGCGGCCCGTGCGGTAGCCTGACCGCATCATGAGAATCGAAAACCACGAGCGCTGGGCGCGATTCAAAAGGTATTACCGTGAGTATCCGGAGATCGGGCTCTCACTCGACATCAGCCGAATGCACTTCGACGATTCCTTCTTGGAGTCGATGATGCAGCGATTCGAGAGAGCATTCCACGAGATGGCCGAGTTGGAAGCAGGCGCCATCGCGAACAAGGACGAGCACCGGATGGTCGGCCACTACTGGCTTCGAGCGCCGGAACTCGCGCCGACCAAATCCATCGCGGAAAACATCACGCGCACTCAGGCGCAAGTCATCGAATTCGCCGCGAAAGTCCACCGGGGTGAAATTCGTGGAACCAATGGTCGTTTCGATCACGTGATTCTGATCGGAATCGGCGGCTCGGCTCTGGGGCCTCAATTCGTTTCAGACGCGCTTTGCGAGCCAGCCAGTTCGCCGATGGGAATCTCGTTCCTCGACAACACTGACCCCGATGGATTGCAACGTGTGTTCTCGACGATTAGAGATTTCGGCACCACCTTGTGCTTGGTAGTCTCCAAGTCCGGTGCCACGAAGGAGACGCGAAATGGCATGATCGAAACGATGGCCCGATATCGATCGAAGGGCTTGCGTTTCTCCCCGCACGCCGTTGCCATAACCGGGGCCGGGAGCGAACTCGACAAGTTTGCAGAGGGTGAGGGTTGGCTCGCTCGATTCCCAATGTGGGATTGGGTAGGTGGCAGAACGAGCCAGATGTCGGGAGTCGGACTGCTTCCCGCAGCGCTTCAAGGCATCGACGTCACTGGTTTGCTGGCGGGTGCACGAGATTGTGACCAACTTACTCGGCACCGGGACGTTATGCGGAACCCAGCAGCACTTGTCGCAGCGATGTGGTTTGCATCAGGCAATGGCCAAGGGTTGCGTGACATGGTTGTTTTGCCCTACAGAGACAGGCTTGTGCTATTCTCGAGGTATCTACAACAACTTGTGATGGAGTCTCTTGGGAAATCCAAGACGCGAGCTGGGACTCCGGTGAACCAAGGGATTGCGGTCTACGGCAACAAGGGATCAACTGATCAACATGCGTATATTCAACAACTTAGAGATGGCATTGACAATTTTTTTGTGACGTTCATTGAAGTGCTGGAACCAAATGATTCAGCATCAATCGAGGTTGACCCGATGATCAGATCAGTTGACTACCTTTCAGGGTTCATGCACGGCACGCGAGAAGCACTCACTGACGGCGGACGGCAATCCGTGACCATCACTTTGAATCGAGCTAACGCCCGAACGATCGGATCGCTAATCGCACTTTTCGAACGCGCGGTTGGGCTATACGCTTCGATCATTGATGTGAACGCCTACCATCAGCCAGGTGTTGAGGCCGGGAAGCAGGCTGCTTCACGATACCTCGAGACGCAGGTTAATGTGATAAGGTTGCTCACCGGGTGCAAATCCAAATGGCTTACGGTTGAAGATATCGCATCCAAGCTCGGAACCGATGCGGATGTGGAAGCTGTGCTCAGAATATGCGTTCAACTTGCCGCAAGCGGCCGTATCGTTGTCGACAGGGACCAAGGCAGCCCGATCATTAACGCTAGGTTCTGCTCCACTTGAATCTCGCATTTTTGGAATCCAGAGCCAAAACCAGTCAAGTGGCGGCAAACATCGACTTCCGTTCCACGTGGAACTTCAAGCACGGAGATTTTGGATGCTCGACCGTCCGACGACGTGATTCCGAACCTAGGATAGGTCAACGTCGCTTAAACCTGAGTGAATGAGTTTGATTTGCAGATTGGATCACAACCTGATTCTCGTAGATTGTGAGGTTGGCATCTGGTGGGACAGCGGAGTCGAACCTAAAACCATTTGGATTGAAGATTGTGAGGCCTTTCGCCGATGGACTGCTGGTCAACGTTGCAACGCACCGGTCAGCTTCGATTGAAATGTCAATTTGCGCCCCACTTCGAGCAGTCCACCATGTTCCAAATCCCGATATAGTGTCATACCAAGCTGCCGATTTCGTTCGATCGATAAATGAGCTCGAAAAATCCAGTTTGTGAGTTACAGAATCCGTGTGAACAAGCAGAACCATGATCGCACCGTATCTTGCGAGTCGCCTTGCCAAGGCCATGGCCTGATCGGACCGATCAATTAACCTAGGAAGTTCTTCATCTTCAATTGATACTGGAAATTCAACAATTGGTAGCTCGGTCATTTGTCGGCGGGAGTAGTTCACCCTGAACGGGAAGTGTGTTAGCGAACTGTTAGCCGTGACCGAAGATGAGTGAAGGATTTCGACGGCATGGAGCGATTCGGGCAAGGAATACGGATTTGACAGTTCACCTGGGCGAAAGGATCGGACTGCGGTCCGTGTTGCCGACTCGAGAAGAAACTTGCTGACCCGGAGTTCCCCGAGGATTGTGCCATCTCGAGTGGTCTTTCGGTCACGCACGAATGGCGCATAGTCCGGGTATGTTTCCAATCCAGTTCCGGATTCAAATGTTGCGAAAACAGGTGAATGAGCCACTGAATGGCTGCCAACCTCCATCCCCATTCCAACGAGTTGCTTCAGCAGCGGAATTGCCTGGTCATGGAAGAAGATGTCGTTTTCGTAATCCCGGACATACTTCGTTTGGACGAAGAAGGTTGATTTGATTCCGGCCGACTTGGCGACGGATGCAAACTCGATGGCGTTCGAGAGCGACTTGGAGTAATCGACGTCGTGCGTAAGCAGGATGGATAGCGAGCGATTGAATGGAACGGTCCCGAGTGTCACGGCGCCGGGTTGTCCGTGCCGATAAATGCTGCGGATCAACCTTAGTTGCACATCCAAACTAGGCTCAAATTGGTTGACGTAAGCGCGAGCGATGCCTTCCTCGCGATTGTTGTGTCCGATCAAGATGATGTTCCCGAGATCCCAACCGAACGCGTAGGCGGCGCCTCCGCCTGGAAAGTGACGCTGCGAGATCGCGGCGGTTCCGTCTTCATAGACAGCGAGTGGCTGAAAGTTCGATTCCCTGGGCCGCTTTGTGCCTGACACCTCGCCGATGAAGGTGTAACTGCCAGCGGTTGCCTGTGAGTTTCTTGGATTCGCGATCCGAAATGTCCACTCACGGGGATCGGTGAATTCCGCCGTGTGCAAGTTCGTAACGGCGAATCGAACCTCTGAATGAGACTTCGAAGGGATCGCTTCTCCAAAACCAAATGTCTCGTTCAATCCGCCTCCAAGAACACCGCAAGCAAGCAGCGCTCCTCCACGGCGAGGTATTTGTGCAAGTGCCTGAAGGGCATCATATTGAAGCACAGTTCCTGAAACTTCAGGATAAACAAATACGACAGCGTGCTTCGACGCAGTCCGCCAGTCAGTTGTTACGCGAAATGGAACGCCGATTGACTCCAGTCCGTGCGTCAATCCGAGCCAAGCCGAGTTGGTTTGGGTGAGGAGAATCGCCAATCGGCTGGTCGTGCCACCGGAGTATGCCCTCCAATCCGTCGGAATTGGCGGCGGGATGATTGTGCGGTTCGTAGGACCTCGCAAGCCCGGGATGATGAACATGTCGACGGGTTTGGGGCGACCGGCGCCGTGCGGGGTTACGCGCTTCGGGGCGGATTGGGCCTTTGGTTCCGTGCGCACCACTTTCCAATACAATCCGCCCAGCAACAGCAATGGGACTATCAGCGCGATGTAGAGGAGTGGCGGAGGTCTCTTCATGGACAGGGCCTTGCCGACGGTTGGAACCAGAAGTGCAAGCGTGCCCAACGCGAAGTCTCACAAGCAATGCCGCCGCCCTCAAGCCGAGAGTTCAGATCGGACCGCAAGGGTTCGGGCTCAGCCTGCCACTTCGGAACTTGCCCCGCGAGCCTTCCCGCCTACAGTTCCGCCGTGGCCGAGGCACCGGTTCAAATCAAGCCCTCCTATGCCGCGGTGCAGGATCACGCGCGGCAGTTCAGCGACTTCACGTTTGTCTATCCGGTCATCTCGCGTCGCTCGGGCGGACTCTCCATCGGCATCAACCTGAATCCTGACAAAGTCTGCAACTTCGACTGCATCTACTGCGAGGTGGACCGCAAGATCCCCGGCAAGGTCTCCAACGTGGATCTCAACCAGATGCGCGACGAATTGGCTGCGATGATCCACTTCGCTCGCGACGGTGGCCTGGCGAAGGAACCGAAGTTCAGCGAGCTTCCGCCCTTCCTTACGCGCAACATCAAGGACATCGCCTTCAGCGGCGACGGCGAGCCCACGATGATCGCTAACTTCGCCGAGTGCGTGCAGGCGGTCGCTGACGTGAAGCGGTCCGAAGGACTTGACCGGACCAAGATCGTCCTCATCACGGACGCCGCGGGCCTCGACAAGGCCGACGTGCGCCGCGGCCTCGACGTCATGGACGCGAACAACGGCGAAGTCTGGGGCAAACTCGACGCGGGCACCGAGGGCTACTTCCACCTCATCAACCGGACCACCGTGCGCTTCGACCGCATCCTGCACAACTTGCTGCTCACGGCGCGCGCGCGGCCCATCATCATCCAGAGCCTTTTCATGAAAGTGCGCGGCGAGCCGATGCCGCCGGCCGAACTCGCCGCCTACTGCGACCGTCTCAGCGAACTTAAGCGCGACGGCGCGCAGATCAAGGAAGTGCATGCCTACACCATCGCGCGCCCGACGCCCGAGCCCTACGTGACCAAGCTCACCCGCGGCGAACTTGAAGCGATGGCGGAAGTCATCCGCAGCCGGACGGGGCTGGCGGTGGTGGCGTTTGAGTGATGCAAGCCGGCGCCAAACTTCGCAAGCATGCTCCGACGCTTGTCGTCGGTGGTTTGCTCTTGGCTGCGTGCGCCTGGTTCAAGCTGGCATACGACCACGCACATTTGGTCTTGCCGGAAAAGTTGGCGGTCACTTCTTCTGGCAGCTTCGTCGCGTCCTTCCGAATGCCACCGGCGCGAACCTTCCACTTCGTGCTGGGGATTCCTGAAGCTTCAGTGCAATCACCGCAATCAGACCCAAAGCCCGGCAGATTGTTTTCGGGAACGGGGCGTGTCCTTGAGGGCACGAGATTGGTCTCTGAGTTCGAGGTGCCTGCTGCACAGCAACGCAACTGGCTTCAAAGGCACCGGTTGCCAAACGCATGGATTTTGAACAATTCACCAACCGGGCCCAGGCTCGTCAACCTGCTCAAGCCGGGTCGCGCTTACGCAATCAACATCGCATGCAGCAAGCCACCACCGCCCGGCAGTTCGCTTTGGATGTCTTTCGTCATCCTTCAAAGGGACCGCGCGAGCGCGAAGAACCTTGTTCTCGCGCCATGAATCGCGACAGGGAGACTGGCGCGACCGTTGATCCCCAAGTCCGCTTCTGGCGCACACTGGCTGCAAGCGTGGTCTCGTCTCAAGCGACACCGTTCTATCTCTTTTCCGCCGGCCCCGTGCGGGAGGCGCTCGACGAACTGCGCGTGCTCGGGCCGGAAGCACGCAGGGGAGCGCAAGCCTCCGGCTTGCACACCACGGCGTCTCGCCGCGGCAAAACGGTCGGCGAGGCGCCGGCCGTCGCACGCGAGGCGCGTGCGCTCCCTGTCCGCCACTGGCTTTCGTGCAAGACGCAGCCGGTCGCGCCGCTGCTGCGTTGGTGGCGCAAACAGGGCCGGCCCATCGAGGTCGTGAGCGAGTTCGAGTATCTTGCGGCGCGACGCGAGGGATTCGAAACGGACCAGATTCTCCTCAACGGCCCGGCGAAGCATCACTGGCTCCCGCGACACGCCGCGCCGCGGCTGCGGGTGAACTTCGACTCGCCCGCCGAACTCAAGGCGCTGCTTCCGCTCGCGAAGCAACACCGCTGGCGTTGCGGCGTCCGCTTGCGCACGAGCCTCGAACACGACCCGGAGAATCCGAAGTGGCCGACGCAGTTCGGGATGGAGCGGGCGGAACTGGTCAAGGCCGTCGAAGCGTTGAAGCGTTCAAGCGTTGAAGCGGAGACACTGCACTTTCACCTGCGCACGAACGTGGCGGGGGCGGGCACTTACGAGCGCGCCATTCGCGAGGCGGCGGAAGTCTGCCGCGCGGCGAAATTCCAGCCGTTGCATCTCGACGGCGGTGGCGGGTTGCCCCCGCCGTTTACTTGGGCGCACGACGGGAGGGCGTTCGGAGCGAGGTTCGACCTGCGCGAACTCGCGGCGGTGTTTCAGCGCACGCTGCCGTTGTTTCCCGGCTTGCGCGAGTTGTGGCTGGAGAACGGGAGGTTCGTGCTCGCGCGTTCGGGGGTGCTGGTGGTGCAGGTGCTCGACGTGAAGGAGCGCGGCGGGGTTCGCCAGCTCATCTGCGACGGCGGGCGCACGTTGAGCGCGCTCGTGTCAAACTGGGAGCGGCATCGCGTGTTCACGCTTCCGAACCGGCGCGGCAAGCGCGTGCCCACGGCGGTGCACGGACCGACGTGCATGGCGTTCGATCAACTCGGGCGGTTCGAGTTGCCGGACACGTTGCGCGCGGGCGATCACCTGGTGTGGATGGAGGCGGGCGCGTATCATGTGCCGTGGGAGACACGTTTTTCGCACGGGCTTGCCGCGGTGCTCTGGCACGAAGACGGCAAGATCGTCGTCGCGCGTGAGCGTGAGTCATTCGAAGAGTGGTGGTCGCAGTGGAGGTGAAATCTTTTGAACGCACGGTGCCTTGGCGGACGCGGTGTCGCCGCGCCGCACTGGCAACGCAGTGCAAAGTGCGCTCGGAACCCGCCGGCTACCCGCCTCCACGGCGCCGGAGCGTCGCTACGTAGGCTCCGTCGGTCTCGTCGCGGAAGGGCAGCAACTCCCGCTCGCGTTCGAGCGTGAACTCCTTGTGCGCGGAGAGAAACTCGTTCACAACCTCGGAGTTTTCGTCGGGCTCGAGGCTGCACGTGCTGTAGATGAGTGTGCCGCCGGGCTTGAGGCACGAGGCGGCGCGCGTGAGCAGTTCGAGCTGCGTCGCGCGAAGGATCGAGAGGTCGGCCTCGGTGAGACGCCAGCGAAGGTCCACGCGCCGGCGCAGGACGCCGGTGTTCGAGCACGGCGCGTCCACGAGCGCGCGGTGGAACAAGCCGTGGCGGGCGATCCACGTGGCGGTCGTGGGATCGGAGGTCGTCTCGACACAGTTGATGCCGGCGCGTCGGCAGTTGTCGTTGAGCAACCTGATGCGCGCGGGCGAGTCATCCACGGCGAAGATGCGCCCAGCGTTGTTCATCCGCGCGGCGATGACGGTGGTCTTGCCGCCGGGCGCGGCGCCGAGGTCGAGGATGGTTTCGCCGGACTGCGGCGCGAGCTCGGTGACGGCGAGGAGCGTGCTCGGGTCCTGCACGTAGAAGCACCCGGTGAGAAAACTCTCGAGCCGGCCAAGCGGCGGGTGGGACTTGAGTTTGAAGAGGAAGTTCTCGCGCACCCAGTCGCGGCGGACAAAGTCGTATTCGACGCCTTCGTGTCGCCATTTTTCGAGCAGCGTGCCGGGGTCGCACCTGAGGGTGTTGACACGGGCAAACGTTGGAGGCGGGGAATTGTTCCATGCGAAGAGGCGGGCGCAATCGTCCGCGCTCCACCGCGCGAGCCAGCGGCGGACGAGCCATGCGGGGTGCGACCAGCCGAGGTGGGGCTCGCGGGCCTTGAGGTCGTCGAGCGCAAGGCGCGTGGGTTCGATCTCGCGCGTGAAGGTGCGGAGGACGGCGTTGACGAAGCTGGCTTGCGGCTCGAGGTCGTTGGATCGGGCGAGTTCGACGCTCTCGCTCACGGCGGCGTGCTGCGGGATGCGGTCGAGCCAGAAGAGTTGATAGATGCCGAGCCGGAGGATGACGCGCACGGGAAGGAGCTGGCGGCGGCCCTGCGTCTTGTGCGCGATGAGCCAGTCGAGCGCGGCCTGCCAGCGGACGATGCCGAAGACGAGTTCCTGGCACAGCGCGCGGTCTTGCGGGGCGAGCCGGGCGCAATCGAGGGCGTCCTCGAGCAGGTCCTCGGTGAAGTCCGTCCCGCGCTCGCGCTCGACGAGCACCTCGAAGGCGAGTTGCCGCGGGGACGGACGCGCGGGCGGTGCGGGAGCGCGGCGCGATTCCGGATTTTCTCTTGGTATTTGAAACGGCACCACCTAAGAATAGCGAACCCCATGAGGGGCGCGAGGAAAACAGGACGTTATGAGAGAAGAGTTTGAGAAACTTGCCGCCGCCGGGAAGATCAACACCAAGCACATCGACCCGCTGGTGGTGCTCGCCCGGGGCAGCTATTGCATGCACCGGAGCTGGGGATTCGGGAAAATCACCACGGTGGACACGGTGTTCGCGCGGTTCACCATCGATTTCCAGACCAAGCCGGGCCACTCGATGGACCTGACCTTCGCGGCGGAGTCGCTCAAGGCCATCCCGCGCGAGCACATCCTCGCGCGCAAGGCCGCCGACCTCGGCGCGTTGCGGCAGATGGCCGCGCTGCATCACCTCGACTTGATCAAGCTCGTGATCGAGAGCTTCGGCGGCAAGGCCACGCTCGAGCAAATCCAGCAGGTGCTCGTGCCGGATGTGATCACCTCGGACTACAAGAAGTGGCTCGAAGTCGCGAAACGCGAGATGAAGAAGGACGGCCATTTCGTCGTGCCGCTGAAGAAGACCGACCCGGTCACCTATCAGGCCGCCGAAGTGTCGGTGCAGGACCGCCTCATGGGCGAATTCCGCGGGGCGAAGGGCTTGAAGGCGCGGCTCGTGGTCGCGGCCGAGTTGCTCAAGGGCGTGCCGGATCTCGCAGACCGCGCGGCGTCCGTGAACGAGGCGGTTGCGTTGCTGAACACCGAGATCGTGTCGCACCAGCGCACGCAACCCGCGCTCGCGCTCGAGGCGGTGTTCATGCGCGACGACCTGCGCGGCGCGGCCGGGCAGCAGCCCGTGGCCGGAGAGGTCACCTCCGATTCGATCCTTCGGCAGAACCCGCGGCTTACGCAGTTGCTGGACCAACTCCCCGCGGCGAAGCACAAGCGAGCGCTGCAAGCCATCCGCACCGCGAACCCCGGCTGGGTCGACGCCGTGCTCGACCTGCTCAACAACGTCTCCGCCAAGACGTGCAGCGAATGCGTCAACGCACTCAACGCGGACGGCTTGTTGCAGTCGCTCAAGGACCGCCTGGCGCGGCTCATCAGCCAGCACCAGGCGAGCAGCGAGTTGCTGCTCTGGCTCGCCAAGGAGCGATCCGACACGTTTGCGGACATCCTCGGGCCGGAAGTTTTCCGTGCGATGGTCACGGCGATCGAGCGCGACCAGTTCAACGAGAAGAAGTCCAACCGGCTGCGCGACTTCATCATGAGCGACCAGGAGTTGCTCGTGGAACTTATCGAGTCCGCGGACATCGAGGTCATCAAGGACCTCACGCGCGCGCTGCAGCATTCGCCGAGCTTTGATGACATGGACAAGCGTTCGCTGCTCGCGCGCATCGTCAAGGCCTATCCGGTGATCCAGCCGCTCATCAGCGGCGAGCACACCAAGCAGGACGCCGCGTTCGTTGTCTCATGGAACAGCCTCGACCGGCGCCGCAACGAATACACCGAGCTGGTGCAAAAAAAGATCCCGGCGAATTCGAAGGACATCGCCATCGCCCGGAGCTACGGCGACTTGCGCGAGAACCACGAATACAAGGCCGCCAAGGAAATGCAGAAGGTCCTCATGCGCCGGAAGCACGAATTGGAGAACCAGCTTGGCCGCGCCCGCGGCACGGACTTCACGGACGCCCGCGCCGACGCGGCGGGCATCGGCACGCGGGTGCGCGTCACCGACCTGAACACACAGCAGGCGGAGACTTACGCGTTGATGGGCGCGTGGGACTTCGATGCAGAGCATGGCATCGTCAGCTACCTGAGCCCGCTGGCGCAGGCCCTCCTCAACCACCGCGTTGGCGATGAAGTGGACTTCGAACTCGACGGCGCGAAGAAGCGCTACCGCATCGAGCACATCGAGGTGGTGATCCCGCCCGCCGCGCCCGCCGCGGAGACGCCCGTCGCGGAGACGCCCGTCGAGCCGGTCGCCAGCGTGTAGGTCCTGCTACTTCACCGCTGCGGCTTTCACAAGCTCCGACACAAGTTCGTCGGGCTTCCACGTGTTGCCGATGAGGATCGCCTGGATTTTTCCCGCGGAGTTCACCACGACCGTCCGGAGGTTGTGGTCGAAATCGATCCGTCCCGATTCGCGCCGGAACACGAGGCCGAACTGCTCGGTGACCGCGTCGATGTCGATGAGCGCGCCGGTGAGGAAACTCCATTGCTGCGGGTCGTAGCCGGAGTGGCGGCGCGCGTAGTTGAGCAGCACGGCCGGCGAGTCGAAGCCCACGTCGAACGAAATCGAGAAGAGATGGACGTTGGTCGGCGCGGCCGGTCCGGCTTTCAATTGCGTGAGCGCCTTCGAGAAATTCTGGTTCATCCGCGGGCAGAAATCCGGCAGCGGGCAGCGCGTGAAGATGAACGAGAACGCATACGGCCGGCCCTTGTAGTCCGCGAAACTCACCGCGCGGCCGAGTTCGTTGGTGAAGCGGTAGTCCGGCATCGCGTCGCCGACTTTCAGGGGCTCGACATCCCGAACGAGCCGGAAGGACTTGAGCGCGGGCGTCTCGGGCAGCTTGCTCCCGCCAAGCAGCGCAACATCCTGAATCCAACTGTCGTCCTCCGTGACCACGAGGCGGAAAAGCACCGTCGCGCCCGGCAACAGGTTCCGCAGGTCGGCGGGCTCCTTCACGGTGAAGGGCATCGTCATCGCCTCCATGTAATCCGGGATGGCTTCGTGCTTGATGACGGCGATGCGGCCGTTTTCCTTGAGGTGATCCACGATGCCCTTGACGGTGAAAACCTTGTTCGAGGACGCGGCGTTTGTGTGAAGGGTCGAAGCGGCGGGCGCGTTCGTCAATGCAGCGGCCGGCGGTTGTGTCGCTGCTGCTGGCGTGGCGTCGCGACACGCGGACGCGAGCGCGGCAAGCGTGGAAACCAAGACTGCGGTGGCCAAGGCGCGGTTCATTGCGAGGAGATTGTGCGCCGGGTGGCGGATTTGGCAAGGGCCGCGGGCGCAACGCAACCAACGCCCGACGGAAACGAAGGAGACACCCGCCATGAATCCACAATCCACCGCCCCCGACGCCGCGCCGAACCGCCCGTCGCGCCCGCAGTGGCTCAAGTCCCTCGCGGGGCTCACGCCCGCCGCGCCACTCGCCCTCGCGCCCCCGCGGCGCCTTGGCCGCCACGGTCACCAGCCCGGTCATCGACCTCGGGGTGCTGGTGCCCGGCGCGGATGGCGACGACAACACGCAGCCGGCGATCCGCAACGCGCTCGACTTCGTCGGCGTGCCTCTGGACCGCGACGTGGAAAAAATCATTCGCGTTCATCCGCGGGCACTGGCAACAATCCCGCCACGATGAACTTGCAGCCGCTGCCGGCCGATTCGCCCGCTCCCGATGTCAACCGCCGCGACTTCCTCCGCGGCGGGTCGTTCGCCGCGCTCATGAGCATGATGGGCGCGGTCGAGCTCCGCGCGCAGGACGCCAAGAAGCCCGGCGGAATCGACGCCAAGGCGCCCAACTTCACCATCAACGTCGCGCTCATCGGCCTCGGCACGTGGGGCCGCGAACTCCTCGCCGCGCTCAACCGGCGCAAGGAAGCCAGAGTCGTCGCCATCTGCGACAATTATCCCGCCATGCTCCGCCGTTCCGCACCGAACGCGCCCGACGCGAAGCAAGTCGAGGACTACAGGCAAATCCTCGCGGACAAGACCGTGCAGGCGGTGATCATCGCCACGCCCACGCACCTCCACAAACAAATCGCGCTCGACGCGCTCGCCGCCGGCAAACACGTCTATTGCGAAGTCCCGCTCGCGCACACGGTCGAGGATGCGCGCGCGATCGCCGGCGCCGCGAAGGCCGCGGGCAAGGTTCACTTCCAGTCCGGCCTCCAGACGCGTTCCGACCCGCAGCGGTTGTTCCTGCTGCAGTTCGTCCGCTCGGGGGCCTGCGGCAAGTTCGCGTCGGCGCACGCGCAGTGGCACAAGAAGACGAGCTGGCGGTTCACCTCCGGCAACGACGAGCGCGTGAAGGCCATCAACTGGCGCCTCGACAAGAAACTCTCGCTCGGGCTCGTCGGCGAGATGGGCATCCACCAGATCGACGCGACGGCGTGGTTCCTGCGGGGCCGGCCGGCGGCGATCACCGGATTTGGCAGCATCGTTCACTGGGCGGACGGCCGCGATGTCGCCGACACCGCGCAGGCCGTGTTTGAATTCCCGAATGGCGTCCACTTCACCTACGACGCCACGCTGGCGAACTCCTTCGACAACGACTACGACATGATTTACGGGACCGACGCGGCCGTGATGATCCGCGGCCAGAAGGCGTGGATGTTCAAGGAGACCGACGCGCCGCTGCTCGGCTGGGAGGTCTACGCGCGCAAGGACATCTTCTACAAGGAAACCGGCATCGCGCTCGTGATGGACGCGACGAAACTCGCGGCCGTCGGTGAAAGCGCGGCGGCCGAAACCAGCTTCACCGAGCTGCCGATCAACTTCGCGCTCGAAAACTTCCTCGCCAACGCCAACGAAGTCGGCGGCGCCGTCGAGGATTTCGTCGCCACCTTCAATCCCAACGACAAGGCCGCGCTCGCGAAATACCTCGCCGACCTCAAGCTGCTGCCCGGCGCCGGATGGAAGGAGGGCTACGAGGCGACGATTCTCGCCATCAAGGCGAACGAGGCCGTCGTCGCCCGCAAACGGCTCGACATCGCGAAGGAACTTTTCGACGTCGCGTAACGCGGCGGCAGACCGCGCTCGCGCGCTCTTCACCCGCAACGGCCATGACAAACACCCTCGCCGCTGCCGCGGGCACCCGCGGCGGGTCCGGTGAGGCCGCGTGCCAACCCGTGCAACATCTCTCCGAGACTCGGCAATCCGCGGTCCGCGCGCCGCATTCCCTCATCCATCGCCCCGCGAGCATCCTGGAGCGGCTCGACCTCGCGACGATCTTCCCCCAACGGCAGCCGCTCGAAGTCGAACTCGGCAGCGGCGACGGCTCGTTCATCGTGCAGTGGGCGGCGGCGCATCCCGGGCGCAACTTCATCGCGGTCGAGCGGTTGCTCGGGCGCCTGCGGAAGGTCGACAAAAAAGGCCGGCGCGCGGGGCTCACAAACTTGTGCGCACTGCGCATCGAGGCGGCTTACGGGCTCGAATATCTCCTGCCGCCCGGCGGGGCGACCGCGCTGCACGTCTATTTCCCCGACCCGTGGCCGAAGCGCCGCCATCGCAAGCACCGGCTCGTCAACCCGCGCTTCACCGGGATCGCCGCGGCGGCGCTCGCGCCCGGCGGCGTCGCGTATCTGCGCACGGATGACGCGGATTACTTCGCGCAGGTGATCGAGGCGTTCGGCGCGAACCCGGACTTCACGCCCGCCGAGACGCCCGCAGACCTCGCCGCCGTCGTGACCGATTTCGAGCGCGACTTCAACGCCCGAGGCATCGCCACCCGGCGGTGCGCGTGGCGACGGCTCGCCTGACTCGGTCAGGGTGGACCCGTCCGGGCGAAGCCAGGCGTTTCACAGCGCGACAAGTCGTTGCACGCGGCGCGCCCCACTTCAGCACACAGTCTTGAGTGACCGCGTGCCGCTGCCGCCGCCGGGGACGTTTGCGCTGGAAGCCGTCCACCGCAAAGCCGGGCGCAAGGAACAAGTCGTTGAGGTCAAACGCGGCGAGTCGCCCGTGGTCAACGTCGTCTTCGACCTCCGCTGAAGCCCGGTCGCCGGCCGGCACGTTCCTTCTGCTCGCGCGCGCGCGGATGGTCCGATACGCTCCCGCGAAATCCGGATGCGCTCGAAACCCGAAATCGAAAACCTGCTCACCCATCCTGGCGTGATCGCGGTGGTCCGCACCCGGAGCGCCGCGCAGGTGCCGCCGCTTTGCGATGCGCTCGTCGCCGGCGGCGTGGTGGCGATCGAGATCACGATGACGACTCCGGGCGCGCTCGACGCGATTCGCGCCGCGCGCGCGCGCCTCGGCGCCGGCGCGGTCGTCGGCGTGGGCACGGTGCTCGACGCCGCCACATGCCGGGCTGCGATCGACGCCGGCGCGGAATTCGTGGTCACGCCCGTGTTGCGGCCGGACGTGGCCGCGGTGGCGCGCGCGTCGGGCTGCCCGGTGATGCTCGGAGCTTACACGCCGACGGAGGCACAGCTCGCGCACGAGGCGGGCGCGGATTTCATCAAGGTTTTTCCGGCCGACACGCTCGGGCCGGGCTACATCAAGAATCTGCTCGCCCCGCTGCCGCACTTGCGGATCGTGCCGACGGGCGGCGTCACGCAGGCGAACATCGCGGACTTCCTGAAGGCCGGTTGCGTCGCGGCGGGGGTGGGCTCGCCGTTGATGACGCCGCGGATTCTCGCGGAGAACAACTGGGGCGAGTTGAAGCGGCAGGCGGCGCAGTTTGTCGCGCTGGCGCGCGCGGCGAAGGAGGCGTGATGGGGGAGGCGCTGCGCGAATCGGACGGGTCGGATGAGCCGCCCGGGTCTGCTGGGTCCCGTGAGTCCCATCGAGTGAAGCCTGCGCGATGAACTCCACTTTCCTCGGAATCGAAATCGGCGGCACCAAACTGCAACTGGCCGTCGGCGGCGGAGACGGTTGCATCCGCGAGCGGCACCGGTTCCAGGTGGACGCGACGTCCGGTGGCGGGGGGATTCGCAAGCAACTCGCCGCGGCGCTCGGCTCGATTTTGCCTGTGACGAAGCCCGCGGCCATTGGCGTGGGTTTCGGCGGGCCGGTGGAAGCCGGGACGGGCAGGATTTGTTGCTCGCATCAAGTGGCGGGCTGGGCGGATTTCGGATTGCGAAGCTGGCTCGAAGGGCTTTGCGATGTTCCCGTGGTGGTGGAAAACGACGCGAACGCCGCGGCGCTCGGCGAGGCGCGCTGCGGTGCGGGGCACGGGGCGAGTCCGGTTTTCTACGTCACGCTCGGCAGTGGCGTGGGCGGCGGGCTTGTAGTGGATGGGCGGATTTTTCACGGCGCGAAACCGGGCGAATCCGAGATTGGCCACGTGCGCCTGGATCGCGACGGCACGGTTGTCGAAAATCGTTGTTCGGGCTGGGCGGTGGACCGGCGCGTGCGCGAGGCGGCGCGGCGCGAGCCTTCGGGGCTGCTCGCGGGGCTTGTCGCGGGAGCCACGCGCGGCGAGGCAAGGTATCTCGCGCCTGCGCTTGCGGCGGGCGACGCCACGGCGCGGCGAATCCTCGGCGAGACGGCGGACGACCTCGCGTTCGCGCTTTCGCACGTCACGCACTTGATGCACCCGGAAGTGATCGTGGTCGGCGGCGGATTGTCGCTGCTGGGCGAGCCGCTGCGGGCCGGTGTCGAGGCGGCATTGCGCCGGTGGGTGATGGAAGTGTTTCGGCCCGGTCCGCGCGTGGCGCTGGCGGGGCTCGGCGAGGACGCGGTGCCGGCGGGCGCCCTCCTGCTCGCGGCTACCTGCCTTCGAGGCCGTTGAGATAGGCGAGGATCAAGTCGGGGAGGTCATCGCTGTAGCCGCCTTCGAGCGCGCTGAACGCGGGGACGGCGAGTTTGCGGATGTTCTCGCCGAGCCAGTGATAGTCCTCGGCCTCGAGCGTTTCCTGCGCGAGCGGGTCGCGCGCGTAAGCGTCGAAGCCCGCGCTGACGCACACGAGGTCGGGCTTCTGCTGTTTGATTTCGTCGAGAGCGCGTTGAAGGACCTTCCGGTATTCCAGCCGTGGCGTTCGCGGTGCCACAGGGTAGTTGAAGCAATTGACGCCGACGTTCTTCGTGCCGGTCCCCGGATAGCACGGATGCTGGTGGATCGAGGTGAACGTGCAGCCCAGCCGGTCCACGAGGATCGCCTCGGTGCCGTTGCCGTGATGCACGTCGAAGTCGAAGACACAGACCTTCTTCGACCCCGTCGCGAGCGCCTCCAGGGCGGCAATGGCGATCGAGTTCAGGTAACAGAAACCCATCGCGGTTGTGCGCGTCGCGTGGTGGCCGGGCGGGCGGAGCAAGCTGAACGCATGATCGCCCTTGCGCGCGGTGGCGAGCGCCTGCAACGCGCCGCCGACGGACCGGGAGGCGTGCTCGACGATGCCTTTGTGGGCGGGCGTGTCGCCGTCGAAATCCACGGGGACGGCGAGGCGTTTGAGATGCTCGGGCGAGTGGGCGCGCAGGAGCGAGGCTTGCTCGACGGGCAGCGGCGTGACCCACTCGAGCGCGAGGTCCTTTTGGGAGCGGAGCCGCTCGAGGGTGCGCGTGATGCGTGCGGGCCGTTCCGGATGCCCGGCGGAAGCGTAACCGGCGCAGCGTTCGTCGGTGATGATCTTCATGAGGGTCGGACTGGCGCGCAGTGTGGCGCGAGCCCGGGCGCGATGCAACCGCGCGCGGCGGCAGAGGTCCAGCCGAGCGGTCGGGGCAAGTAAACTTCCGTAGCCCGGCGGGCGGACTATTGGCTTGAGCGCCGGGCGGGTGATGCTAGGTTCGCGCCAGTGAAGACGCGCGAGTCTCGGATTCAAGCCCTTCGGGTTGAATTAATGCCCGGGCTGTTCGTCAACTCGATAGCGGCGAAGAACCAGCACCACTGACGCCCATCCAACGCATCTACTTATGGTCCTCAACTGCAAGAACCACCCCGGGATGTATCCCGAGCAATACGCGACACGGCGAGAGTTTTTGAACAAGGCCGGCACCGGCTTCGGCATGCTCGCCCTCGCCAGCATGCTGTATCCCGAACTCGTCGGCAGCAGCCACGCGCAGTCGAGCAACGCAGGCCTGCTTGCGCCCAAGGAACCCCACTTCAAGCCCACCGCCAAGCGCGTGCTGCATATCATGCTCTCCGGCGGCCAGGCTTCGCAGGATTCGTGGAATCCCGCGCCCGACCTCGTCAATCCCAGCAACGAGGGCAAAACCGTCGAGGGCGGCAAGGGAATGCGAGGCGGCAGGATCCTCCCGGCGCAATTCAAATTCGCCAAGCAGGGCAAGAGCGGCGTTGAGGTCAGCGAAATCTGGAAGGAACTCGGCTCGATCATTGACGACATCGCCGTCGTGCGCTCGATGCACACGGATGTCCCGGCGCACGAGGAGGCCACATTGATTGGCACGACGGGCGACTTCCGCCTGCCGAAGCCCTCGATGGGTTCGTGGGTGGTTTACGGTCTCGGGACGGAAAACCAGAACCTGCCCGCCTTCGTCTCGATGAACCCCGGCGGTTTTCCGACCGGCGGCCAGAAAAACTGGCAGTCTGCGTTCATGCCGGGCGCGTATCAGGGCACGTTCGTTGACTCCCGCAACACCCGCATCGAGGAGATCATCGAGAACATCAAGAACAACGTCACCTCCTCGAAGGAGCAGCGGCAGCAGCTCGACCTGCTCTATCAACTGAACGAGGTGCACAAGCAAAAGCGCGCCGCCGAGTCGCAACTCGACGCCCGCATCCAGTCCTTCGAGCTCGCGTTCCGCATGCAGACCGACGCCGTCGAGGCGTTCGACGTCAACAAGGAGCCCGACACGATGAAGAAGCTCTACGGCGAGACGCCGCAGGGCCGCCAATTCATGATCGCCCGCCGACTGCTCGAGCGAGGCGTCCGCTTCGTTCAAGTCTGGCAGGGCGGTTGGGACAACCACGGCGGCATCGTCACCGCCATGGCCAACAACGCCCGCGCGATCGACCAACCCAGCGCCGCGATCATCAAGGACCTCAAGCAGCGCGGCCTGCTCAAGGACACCATCATTGTGTGCAGCACGGAATTCGGCCGCAGCTCGACCGAGGACGCCCCCGGCGGCCGCAATCACAACGCAAAGGCCTTCGCGTCGTGGCTTGCAGGCGGCGGGATCAAGGGCGGCCAGGCTTACGGGGCCACCAACGAAATCGGCAGCGAAGCCGCCGAGAACAAGGTGCACGTGCACGAACTGCACTCAACCATCTTGCATGCGCTCGGGTTCGACTCCGAGAAGCTCACGTTCCGCAATGGCGGGCGCGACTTCCGGCTCACCGACGTGTCGGGCGCCACGCCGGTCAAGGGACTGTTCGCCTGACGGTGGATTTCACGCCGCCGGGTGTGTGCTCGCGCACCCGGCGGCTTTTTCTTGTGACAACCGAGCGGGGACCAAGACTATGAAGACCACGACCCGACTGCTTCTGCATCCCGCTGCAGCGCTCGCGCTCGCGCTCGCCGCCGGCACCGCGCCCGCACAGGACCGACCCCTCACACCCGAGGAACTCGAGTTCTTCGAGACCAAGATTCGCCCCGCCCTCATCGAGCACTGCCACAAGTGCCACAGCGGCGACAAGGACGCCAAGATCAAGGGCGGCCTGCAGCTCGACTCCAAGGCGGGACTGCTCAAGGGCGGTTCCTCCGGCGCCGCGGTCGTGCCCGGCAACCCTCAGAAGAGCCTCCTCTACAAGGCCGTCACCTACACGGATCCGAACCTCCAAATGCCACCGAAAGAAAAGCTCCCCGACAACATCGTGAGCGACTTCGAGAATTGGATCCGCATGGGGGCGCCCGACCCGCGCACCGGCAAGGCCGTCGGCATCCTCAAGTCCGACGCCGACAAGGAAAAGGCCAAGCAGCACTGGTCCTTCAGGCCTATCAAGAAGCCCGAGGTTCCCAAGCCCAAGAGCCACTTGAAGTCTTGGATTCAAAATGACATCGACATCTTCGTCCTCGCCAAGCTCGAAGGGAAAGGGCTCCTTCCCACACCTCCCGCAGACAAGTGGACCCTGATCCGGCGCGCGTATTTCGACCTGATCGGCCTGCCGCCGTCACCCGAGGAAGTCGAGGCGTTTATCAACGACGAATCCCCGGAGGCATGGTCCAAAGTGATCGACAAGCTGCTCGCCTCGAATCATTACGGCGAACGGTGGGGCCGTTACTGGCTCGATGTCGCCCGCTACGCCGACACCCGCGGCGCAAACAACAACAACCAGCGCATGGGCAATGTCATGACCCAGGCCTACACCTACCGCGACTGGGTGGTGAATGCGCACAACGACGACCTCCCCTACGACCGTTTCCTCACCTACCAGATCGCAGCCGACAAGGCCACGACCGAGAAGAAACACCTTGCGGCGATGGGCCTGCTCACGCTCAGCCGTCAGGCGAATGCGATCGAGACCATCGATGACCGCATCGACGTCATCACCCGCGGGATGATGTCCTTCAGCGTTTACTGCGCGCGCTGCCACGACCACAAGTTCGATCCCATCCCCACGGCAGATTACTACTCACTTTACGGCGTGTTCCAAAGCTGCGCCGAACCCGGCGAGCGGCCCGTCGTCGAGGCCGACACTGAGAGCCCGGAATACAAGGACTTCCTCCGCCAGATGGCCAAGATCGACGCCGACCTCGAGGGATACCGCAATTCAAACCTCGCCAAGCACCTCGGCGACGCGCGCGCGAACACCGCGCGCTACATGCAACTCGCGCACATCATGGAGAAGGATCCCGAAAAGCGGATTGGCAACCGCGCCGACCAGCAGGAATTCGAGCGCATGTATAAGCTCGATCAGTTCGTCATGAACCGTTGGTTCACCTACCTCCGCGGCAAGACCCAGGAGGCCGACCCCATCTGGGGACCGTGGGCTTCGTATCACAAGCTCGACGACAAGGAATTCGCGGCCAAGGGCAAGGACATCGCCGCAAAATTCTCCCCGAGCAACGACGCGAGCAAGAAGTTCAACGCGCTCGTCGCCCGCGCCTTCTCCACGCCCGCGGCCAACATGCAGGTCGTCGCCGAGCGCTACGCCAAACTCTTCGCCGACGCGGAAAAGGCGTGGTCTGCGGCCGTCACGCTCAACGAAAAGAAGAAGGCCACCGCGAAGGACGGCGAAAAGGTGGACGACCTCAAGGCGCTGCCCGACGCTGCGATGGAGGCGCTGCGCAAGACCTATTTGACGGGCAACGCTCCAGCCGCTTATGGATACATTGAGGTCGCCAACCTGAACAACAACCGCATCCGGAACGGCGAAAACCGCTTCAACGACGAGCGCCAGAAACTCGAGGTCCAACACCCCGGTGCCCCGAAACGCGCCATGACGCTCATGGATCGCCCCAGTCCGGTCAACGCGAAGATCATGATCAAGGGCGACCAGCGCAACCTCGGCCCGGAGGTTCCGCGGCGCTTCCTCGAAGTCCTTTCCGGCCCCGACCGCAAGCCGTTCAAGGACGGCAGCGGCCGCTTCGAACTCGCCAAGGCCATCGCCAGCGAGAAGAACCCGCTCACCGCCCGGGTCGCCGTGAATCGCGTTTGGATGAACCACTTCGGCGCGCCGCTCGTGCGCACCCCGACCGACTTTGGCGTCCGCGCTGAAGACCCCACGCATCCCGAGCTCCTCGATTATCTGTCCGCCTACCTCATCGAGAACGGCTGGTCCCTCAAGAAGCTCCACAAGTTCATCATGCTCTCCAATGTCTACCAGCAGGGCAGCGACGACCGCGGCAAGGCCATGGCCGTGGACCCGGCGAACCTGCTTGTCTGGAAAATGAATCGTCGTCGCCTTGACTTCGAAGCCTTCCGCGACTCGCTGCTCCTGATCAGCGGCAAGCTCAAGGACGAGATGGGCGGCCCGCCGGTCAACATCGCCAATCGCAACGACCCCCTTCACACCTTCGATCCGTATCGGCGCACGATCTATGCGAAGGTGGACCGCGGCAATCTTGCGACGGTGTTCCGCACATTCGATTTCGCAAACCCCGACATCACCACCGGCCAGCGTTTCAACTCCACCGTTCCCCAGCAGGCGCTCTACATGATGAACAGCGATTTCATCACGCAACTCGCACGCGAAGTCGTCAACCGCACCGACTTCAAGAAGGACATGGATGAGCGCCAGCGCATCGTGCAGATCTACCAGATTGCGTTCCAACGGCCGCCCACCGACATCGAGCTCAAGCTCGGGCACCGCTTCCTCGAGGAACAATCAGGAATCAAGTCCACCGGCCCCGCCAGCGCGCAAGTCTGGCGTTACGGCTACGGCCAATACGACGCCGCCAACCGCCGCGTCGTGAACTTCTTCCCGCTCCCCGTCTACGACGGGCGCGCGTGGATGGGCGACCCCAAGGACACCGCGAAGCCCCTCGGCCCGATCAAGCTCGACGCCACCGGCGGCACCGTCGGCACGATGCGCGGGATCGCAGTCATCCGCCGCTGGACCGCCCCGCGCGATGTGAGCGTCGCAATCGACGGCACCGTTGGCCATCAATTGATGCGCAACGCGCAGGGCGACGGCGTCAACGCCTACATCGCAGCCTCGGGTCGCGGCGAACTCGGCCGCTACCTCGACGTTCGCTCCAAAACCGCCACCACCACCGTCGCGAAGGTGGATCTCAAGAAAGGCGACACCATCGACTTCATCGTGGACGCCGGCTCGCGCGGCAACTGGCAGGGCGACACGTTCACATGGGCGCCGACCATACGCGTCGTGGGTGCGCCGGCGATGATGTCCGGCAACATGGCGGCAGGCGACCCCGCCGCCGCCAGCGAGTGGCGCGCCTCCGCCGACTTCAACCGCGCCGGCAGCACTGCCCCCGCGAAGCCGCTGAACACCTGGGAGAAATACGCGCAGGTCCTCCTGCTGGCGAACGAGATGGCGTTCCTCGACTAGGCGAAGGCGTCGGCGGCGTCAAGCAACGGCAGTCCATCGTCCTCGTGGGAGTCAAGTATGGCGCGCCGGGCAGGACTCGAACCTGCAACCTTCTGATCCGAAGTCAGAAGCTCTATCCAATTGAGCTACCAGCGCGGCCACTGCGGCGGCATTGAAGTCGAACGCGCGCCGATTGGGAAGCCTGCAGCGCGGGTTGCCCGCGCGGATATCACTTCTGCTGGGATTCCTTGAGCCATTCGAGGTTGAAGCGCGCGAGTCGCAACGTTTCATAGGGGCGTTGCGCGCCGGTTTCGTAGAGGCAAAGCACGGTGCCATCGGGGAGCCGTGCCAAGGTCGAATAGGCGGATGGACCGGAGGTCAGCTCGCGTGCGAAGGGCCATGATTTGCCGTCGTCGGTGCTGGCGCGGACGGTCATTCGCACGCGTGCGCCGCTGGGTTTGCCGTCCTTGGGCCCGGGCGGATGTGGGTTGCTGAAGAGCAGATGTTGGTCGTCGAGGCGGATCATGCTGGCCTGGCACTTGGGGCATGGGAGCTGTTTGTCGTGCGTGAGGGCGCTCCAAGTGGAGCCGCCGTCCGCGCTGGTCGCCACGCCGCGCGAGCCCTGCCAGTCGCCTTGCATCCGGGCGTTGACGAGCAGCGAGCTGTCGGTGCGCTCGATGATCTGGCACTCGTTGCCGCCGGTCTGGATCGGGGCGCTGAGTTGCCATGACTTGCCGCCGTCGTCGCTGAACATCATGTGCGAGTTCATCTCCTGTGCGCCGCCGGCAAGGGTTCGTTTGTGGTCGCACGGGATGACGAGCCGGCCGCGATGTTGACCGCGCGTGAGTTGGATGCCGGTGCCGGGTCCGGTGGCGACCCATGTCCAGCCGGGCTTCATCGTGGCCGCGCTCAGGTCGCGAGGCGCGGACCACGTCTTGCCGTCGTCAGTGCTGGAGGTGACGAACACGGCTTTGTTGTCGCGTGTAAACGGCAGCCAGAGTGTGCCGGTCTTCGCGTCTTCGACGGGGCACGGATTGCCGATGGTGATTTGGGCGTCGGCGCCTTCCTCTTGCACGATGCTGTGCGGAGACCACGTGTGTCCACCGTCGGTGCTGCGTTTGATGAGAAGGTCCACGTCGCCATGGTCGCCGGAGCCGGTCTTGCGGCCTTCGCAAAAGGCGAGCACAGAGCCCCTCGCGGTCACGAGCAGCGCGGGGATGCGATAAGTGTGGTAGCCGTCGAGGCCTGCCGTCCAGAGAGTGGTCTGTCCGGGCGAGGCGGGCGTGGCGGCGAGGGCGGCTGCGGGAAGCGCAGCGAGTGCAGCGAACAGGGCGGCGCGGCCGGCTTTCACGGGGCGGTTCAATCGAGCAAATACCAGAAGGAGTGTGTCACGCGATTGTTCGCGCCGATGTCCCACAGCTTCGGGAAGTCCACACGCTCGACGTGGCTGTCGAGGAGGGTGACGTTGGCGCCGTTGTTGTGGACGGTCGGGCGCGCGTGGTTGTAGGCGACGTTCGGATACTGGGGCATGGTGTCGAGGCGCCCGTTGCGATCGAGGTCGAGCGTGAAGAAATACTGCGTGTCCACCGGCGAGTAAACGTAGTGCGTGATGGTGTCGGTGAAGGTCATCGCGTCGGCGGGTTTGTTGATGGTCTCGAGGCGGAGCGGGCGCGTGGTGTTGATGTAGTAGTAGGGGCCGCTGAGCGGATTGCCGAAGCGGCCGAAGTTGGTGCCGATCCAGCAATTCCAGTTGTTCGGGCCGGACACGTTCGAAAGCGGCGCGTTGCCGAAGCTGCCTCCGGGACAGCGGCGCAGGTCGTTTGTGTAGACCTCGGTGCTGCTGAAGAGCACGCCCATTTGGGTCTGCCGCGCGACGTAGGGCGCAAGGCCCATGTGCCAGAAGGGTTTGGTGTAGTCGTTCGAATCGTAACCGAAGGGCGGCAGGCAATTGTCGTAATCGTCCGCATACATCTGGTTGGCGAACGCCCAGTTTCGCATGTTGGACATGCACTTGGCTTGCGCGGCCTTCGCCTTGGCCTTGCTCAGGGCGGGCAGCAGCATCGCTGCGAGGATCTCGATGATGGCGATGACGACGAGCAGTTCGATGAGAGTGAAGCCAGCCCGCAGGGAGTGACGGCACGAAGGCGCTTTCATGGTCTTGGGGCATTTCCACCGTGCGTACGGGTGGGGGGCGTGTCAAGCCGCCATTCGGCGACGCGCGGCCGCTACTTCAGATTCTTTGGATTCAACGGTTGAAGGTCCTTGGGCAGGAACAGGCCGTCCTTGCGGATGAGTTCGCCGTCGAACCACACCTCACCGCCGCCCCACTCGGGCCGCTGGATGAGCACCATGTCCCAGTGGACGGCGCTGCGGTTGCCGTTGTCGCACTCTTCATAGGCCTGGCCGGGCGTGAAGTGCAGTGAGCCGGCGATCTTCTCGTCGAAGAGGATGTCGCACATCGGCGAGAGGATGTGCGGATTGAAGCCGAGGCTGAATTCGCCCACGTAGCGCGCGCCCGCGTCGGTGTCGAGAATCTCGTTGAGCTTTTTCGTGTTGCTCGAGGTGGCGTTGACGATCCTGCCGTCCTTGAACTCGAGCCGCACATTTTCAAACTTCGTCCCGCTGTAAAGGGTGGGCGTGTTGAACTGAATCGTGCCGTTCACACTGGTTTTCACGGGGCAGGAGAAGACTTCGCCGTCGGGGATGTTGCGGTCGCCCTTGCACATCTGCGCGCCGATACGCTTGATGCTGAAGGTCAGGTCGGTGCCCGGCGCCTTGAGGTGCACGCGGTCGGCGCGTTTCATGCGCTTCCACAGGGGCACTTGTGCGCGGGCCATCTTCGCGTAGTCCATGGTGCAGACGTCGAAGTAGAGATTCTCGAAGGCCTCCGTGCTCATGTTCGCGCTCTGCGCCATGCTCGGCGACGGCCAGCGCAACACGCACCAGCGGGTTTCGTTGACGCGATAGTTCAGCACGGGGCGGAGTGTGCGCGCGTAGAGCTGGAGCTTGGAGCTGGGCACGTCGGAGGTTTCGCTCGCGTTGTTCGAGCCTCGGATGGCGATGTAGGACTGGCAGCGCTTCATCCGGAACAACTCGATGTCGCGGACGATCGTGGCGTGCGCCTCGTCGGTTTCGCGCTGCATCTCGCGGATGAGGCGCGTGTGGCGCGCTTCGACCAGCGGAATCGCGCCCGCGGCACGCGCCGCGCGGATCAACTCGACGCTGAACTCATCCGGCACGTCGATCATGTCGAGCAACACGACGTCGCCCTTGCGGAGCTTGGTCGAGTAATTGACAAGGAGGCTGGCGAGTTTCGTGAACCGTGGGTCAGTCATAGGTGCGGCGACGTTACCGGCCGAACCGTGAAAGTCGAGCCCCGGCGCACCCCCGTCGCCGCGCATGCACCTTGCCAATCCGCGGGCCGTCCTTACACTCGCGCGCCGTTGGTTCAACCACCATGCTCACCGCCCACGAACTGTTTGGATTCATGCCCGCCGCGTTGTCCGGCGAAATCCTTGAATTCGCCTATGCCGAGGACAAGCCGCTCTACAAGGCCACCCTCACCGCTGTCGCACAAGCGCGCAAGGTGCGCCCGGTCTTCCTGCAACAACAGGCGCGCACGCAGCGGCACCCGACCATGACCGCCTCGCTCGCCAAGCCCGCCCTCGACGCCGCCGCGCAGGCGCTGCTCCAAGGCTGGCTGCTCAAACGCCAGGCGGCACTGCTCAGGGAGTTCCTCGACGCCCTCGGCATCACCCACAAGGACGGCGCGGTCGAGCATCTTCCCGAGACGATGGACGACGCGAAGGTGCGCGCCGCGGTCGAGGCCGCGCTTGCGAAGCACCCGCCCGCCGTGGTTGCCGCCTACCTCAACGCCTTCGCCTCGATGAACCACATCAGGTGGCCCGCGCTGGACGACTTGCTCAAGTCTGACGCCCGGCTTCAATTCTGACTCCACGCGCGCCGCAGAGTGGAGGACCGGAGCCGCGGGGTGGCGTCATTCGTTCGCGGGCGGCAGGCTGAAGGAATCCTGATGCGGGCGCGGCACGAATGCGGGTTTGCCCCACGGCGTGGCGCGATCCACGGCGCGGTGCATCTGCTCAAACCACCACGCGGCGCTCCGGAGCCGACGCGCCCGGTGCCCCGGCTTCGGCAGGAGGTGGCTGTTGTCGAACACGAGTTCCATTTGGTGGCGCGGGATCATGGTTTGCCTTTCAGTTGTTCTTTGCGCCACACCCTACACCGCGGGCTGGGACATACTCCGTCTGAGCCGGAAAATTTTTGAGCCACCGGCTGCGGCCTGCTACCCTGCAGGCCGACGCTCAGAGCCATGTCCTCCCCGAAGGTATATCTCCGCTGCGGCTGCCCGAAGTGCGGCGGGCCGATCGAGTATCCGGATTACACCGTGGGCGGCGTGATGAACTGCCCGAAGTGCGGCAACCAGGTCCGCCTGCCCGCGGCCTTCGCGGCGCCTCCCATTCCGCAAACGCCCCCGTCGAAGCCGCCCAGCGTCCCTCCGCCCAAGGTCCACGCCACGCCGCCGAAACGGGCCGCGCGCCGGAGCGTGGCCGTGGTCGTCGGCGCCGGTGCGTGTTGCGTGGCGCTGCTGGCGGCGCTCGCCGTCGCGGCGGGATTGGCAAAACACCGGAAGCAATCAGCGCCGCCGGAATTGCCGGGCGCGGAACCGCCAGCGACGCACCATTCAAAGTCGCCCGACGAGCCGGCGAAACCGCCCGCGCCTGCGCCGAAGGCGAAGCCGCCCAAGGCCATCGCCGACTTGCGGGCTGGCGACTCCGTGTCTGTCGAGGAACCGAAAGGCGCGAAGGGCAGCAGGCTCGTTTACGCCACGGGCACGGTGAAAAATGAATCCGACCTCCTGCGATACGGTGTGCGAGTGGAGCTTGACCTCCTTGACGCAGCGGGCGCGAAGGTCGGGACCGCAACCGATTACACGGCGTCCATGGAACCGCGCGCGACGTGGCGCTTCCGGGCGCTCGTGGTCGAGCGCCGGGCCACAAGCGCGAAGCTCGCGAAGATCACCGAGGACAACTGAGCGGGAGCCTTGTCACGCGCGCAGCGCTGTGCCACGTTCCATCAACGCAAACGCCGACTCCCATGCGCCCCGCAATGTTCCCGCCGCGCGCCCCGTCCCCCGCACGGCCCGGCCTGCCGCTCCCGCGCCGCGACTTCCTCGAGCGCGCCGGCATGGGCTTCGGCATGACGAGCCTGCTCGGGCTCTCCGCGATGGGCCTGCTCGGTGGCGATGCCCGTGGCGCCGCTGCGAACAGTTATTCGCCGCTCGCGCCCAGGCAGCCGCATTTCCCCGCCAAGGCGAAGCGCATCCTCCACCTCTTCGCGCAAGGCGCGCCGTCGCACATCGACACGTTCGACCCGAAGCCCGGGCTCGCCGAGTTCGACGGCAGGTCGCTGCCCGACGACGCGCGCGGCACGGGATTCGCCTCGCCGTTCAAGTTCGAGAAGAAGGGCAAGAGCGGGCTCGAAATCAGCGAAGTCTTCCCGCGCCTTGGCGAGCACGCCGACAAGCTTGCCATCATCCGCTCGATGATGACGGACATTCCCGCGCACGATCAGGCGACGATCTTCATGAACACCGGCTCGTTGCGCTTCGTGCGGCCGAGCGTGGGCTCGTGGGTCGTGTATGGACTCGGCAGCGAGAACCTGAGCCTGCCTGGCTACATCGCGCTTTCGCCCGGCAACGTGGACGCGCAGAATCTCCGATCGGCGTTCCTCCCCGGTGTCTTCCAGGGCACGCCCGTCAACACCCGCGAACTGCGCGTCGAGCGGCTCATTGAGAACATCCAGAACAACTTCACATCCATCCCCGAGCAGCGGCGCCAGCTCGACCTGCTGCACCAGCTCAACGAACTCAACTCGCAGAAACTCCGAAAAGACGGCCAGCTCGAGGCGCGCCTGCAATCCTACGAGCTCGCGTTTCAGATGCAGATGGAGGCGCAGGACGCGTTCGACATCAGCAAGGAGCCGCAAGCCGTGCGCGACGCCTACGGCGTGAACAACCCCTTCGGCCGGCAGCTCCTCATCGCGCGCCGCCTCCTGCAAAAGGGCGTGCGCTTCGTGCAAGTCTGGCACGGCGGCTGGGATCACCACAGCAACATCGCCGCCGCGCTCCGGCAAAAGGCCGGCGAGTGCGACGCGCCCATCGCCGCGATGCTGACCGAGATGGCGCAGAATGGAATGCTCAACGACACGCTCATCGTCTGGGGCGGCGAGTTCGGCCGCACACCCGCCGCCGACGGCAACGCGCAGGGCAATCCCGGCCGCAACCACAACCACCGCGCCTTCTCCGTCTGGCTCGCAGGCGCAGGCGTCAAGGCTGGCACCATTGTCGGCAAAACCGACGACCTCGGCGGAAGAGCCGTCGAGGACAAAGTCCACATCCACGACCTGCACGCGACGCTCCTGCACCTGCTTGGCTTCGACCACGAGAAGCTCACCTTCCGCTACAACGGCCGCGACTTCCGCCTTACCGACGTGCACGGGAACGTGGTGAAGAAGTTGCTGGCGTGAGCCTGCGCGGTCGCGAGAGCAGTTCCAAATCGAAAATCGACGGAACGCGAACCCGTCCACCGGGCCCACTTCATCGCGGTTGCTTCACCCCTTCGCGTCTCAATAATCCGCGATGCTGCCGTCCTTGAGGCGGCCGTAGGTGGGCCACTTGAACTTGGTGTCGCGCGAGAGTTCCTCGAGCACGGCCTCGTCGGGCTCCAGGCCGATGCCGGGGCCGGGCGGGAGCGGCGCGTAGCCGTCCTTGTCCACTTCCCACGTGCCCTTGATGATGGTCTGGCCGGCCTTGTTCTTGGGGTTGAAGCCGTAGGCTTCGTGGATGAGGAAGAGCGGGATGCTCGCGACGAGGTGCAGTCCCGCGGCGAGGCCGAGCAGGGAGTTGGTGTTGTGCGGCGCGAGCGGCACATGATACGCCTCGGCGAGCGCGGCGATTTTCTTGAGCTGCGAGATGCCGCCGGAATGGGTCACGTCGGGTTGCAGGATGTCGATGCAGCGTTCCTGCAAGTAGGGGATGAATTCCCAGATGGTGCGGTCGCGTTCGCCGGTGGCCAGCGGGACGTGGATGGATTGCTTGAGGCGTTTGAAGACCTCGATGTTCCCGGGCACGGCGACTTCCTCGATGAAGAGCACGTCGTAGGGTTTGATGGCGTTGGCGAACTGGATGAGCGTGGCGGGCGGCACGGCGCAGTGGGCATCGAACATCACGGTGCCATCGGGCCCGACGCGTTTGCGGGCCTCGGCGACGGCGTTGACCATGCGCTCGATGTCCACCGGGCCGCCGCTGTGCTCGTAGATGCCGTGGGGCGGGACTTTCTGCGCCTTGGGCGTGGAGTAGACGCGGATCTTGTCGCGGGTGGGCCCGCCGAGCAGGCGATAGACGGGCACGCCGAGGAGTTTGCCCGTGATGTCCCACAGCGCGATGTCGATCGCGGAGATGGTGTGGACCATGAAGGGCCCGCCGCGGATGTCGCGGTGCGAGCGGTAGAGTTTCTGCCAGAGGTGCTCGATGCGGGTGGGGTTCTCGCCGTCGAGCAACTCGAAGAGCGAGTTGGCGAGCGCGGCGCCGACCTTGCCCTCGATGCCGGCGGTTTCGCCCCAGCCGTAGACGCCTTGATTGGTGTCAATGCGGATGAAGATGGAGCCGCCGACGGGCACGGCCCGAAGCCTGGTGATCTTGATGGCGGAGGCTTTGTCGGCGACGGCGGCGGCGGGATTGTCGGCGGCGCGGGAAAGTTCGCGCATGAGCGCGGCGCCGCCGGCGGCTGCGGCGGCGGTGAGGAGTGCGCGCCGGCGGGTGGTTGCGGCTTCGGAGGTCATGGCTTCCCGGTTGGAGTGGGGGGCTGTGTGAATCACGGACTTGCGAGGCGCCCGCGGGCCACCGAGGTGTGTGGCGTCACTTCACTTCTTCGGTGAGAGCGCGTTGTAGACGGCGTCGAGGTAGCGGTTGACGTTGATGAAGCCCGCGCCCCAGTCCTTGTATTTCTCGGGGACGCCGGCGGCGCGGACTTGCTCCTGCGTCTTGCCCTCGGCGATGGCCTTCCTCACAAGCGCGGTGGTCTCGCTGAGCATTTGTTGCGTGGCTTCGAGGTCGGCCTTGGTCGCGAGCGCGCCGTGCCCGGGGATGATCTTCGCGTCGGCCGGGATGGTCTTGACCATGAAGTCGATGTTCTGGATGTAGCCGAGCAGGTCGCCGCCGCTGCCGACGTCGATGAATGGGAACCGGCGGTTCAAAAACTGGTCGCCGGTGTGAAACACGCCCGACTTGGTGAAGTGGATGAGCGCGTCGCCATCCGTGTGGCCGGGCACGAGCGAAATCATTTTGATTTCCTCGCCGTTGAAGTGAACGGAGGTGGACTGGTTGAAGGTGACGAGCGGCAGGGCTTCCTTGGGCAGGGGCGTGCTCGCGGCGAGCAGGCGCTTGCGGACGTTGTCGTGCGCGACGACGGCGGCGCGCTTGCCGAAGTGCGGGTTGCCGCCGGTGTGGTCGCCGTGCCAGTGGGTGTTGAGCACGAACTTGAGCGGGCCGGGGTTGAGCTTGGCGAGCGCGGCATCGATCCTGCCCGCGAGCGGAAGGAACTGCGTGTCCACGATGAGCAGTCCCTCGGGCCCGACGGAGACGCCGATGTTGCCGCCCGAGCCCTCGAGCATGTGGACGCTGCCGGCGACGTGCGCGGCCTTGATCTGCACGGCGTCGAAGTTCTGCTGCGCGAACGCGGCGGTGGCGGCGGCGAATGTGACGGCGAAGAGTGCGGTGAATTTCATGGCGCGGGTTGGTGCTGAGTCGGAGTTCGCGGGCGACGGTAGCGGGTTTGTTAGAAGTTCAAAGTTTGAAGTTGAGCCCCGGCGCGTCCGCCCGAGTCGCGCAGCGTGTCCAACCGGTCAGCCGGGTATCTGGCTGGGGATGGGACACCCGCCCGCCCCGGAATGGAAGCGGGAAGTCGCCAAGCCGGCCTGCTGGCCGACGCGGCCTGAAAGCTGAAACTGGAACTTTGAACTCCCCCGCGGGACCGCCTATCGTCCGCACTCACGATGCCGAGCTTGGAAGAACGGATTGCGGCGCACGCCGCGAAGCAGCTTGCCCTGCCCGCGGGACGGCTGCCGGCCGACGAGTTCGCCCGCTACCAGAAATTCCTCAAAGTCGAGACGCAGCACTTGAAGATGCTGCACCGCGGCGGCTCCAGCGGCCTTGCCGTATGCCGCGCGCGCGCCGCGGTGCTCGACGCCGTCGTGCGTCACATCTTTGACGCGGTTTGCGCCGCGCACGCCGCCCCGGCACGCGCGGTGCGTGTCGCCGTGGTTGCCACGGGCGGCTACGGGCGCTCGGAACTCAATCCCCACAGCGACATTGACATCATGTTGCTGCACGACAGCGACGGGCTTTCGGCGGCGCGCGGCAAGCTGCCGGCGCTGCTTGCCGCGCTCTCGGGGCAGGGCGGGCTGATCTATTCACTCTACGATCTCAAGCTCAAGGTCGGGTCCAGCGTGCGCACGGTGGATGACTGCGTGCGCGCCGCGAACGAGGACATGCAGTCCAAGACGTCGCTCATCGAGGCGCGGCTGATCACCGGCGATGAGGCGCTCTTCAAGCGCATGCAGGCCGTCGTGCTCACCAAGTGCATCCGCGGCTTCGAGGACGCCTACATCGCGGCGCGCATCGCGGACCAGTGCTCGCGCCGGGCGAAGCACGGCAATTCGCCGTTGATGCAGGAGCCGCACATCAAGAGCGGCTGCGGCGGCTTGCGGGACTACCAAAACCTGCTGTGGATGGCGTTTGTGAAATATCGCACACGATCGCTCGCCGACCTCGAGGCGCGCGAACTCATCAGCCCCGGCGACGCGCGCGACCTGCACGAGGCCTACGACTTCCTCCTGCGCACGCGCAACGAACTCCACTACCACACCGGCCGCGCGGCGGACGTGCTCACCAAGAGCGTGCAGCCGCAGGTCGCGCACAACCTCGGCCACCACGAGCGCTCGCCGAGCCGCCGCCTCGAGCGCCTCATGCGCGATTACTACGCGCACACGCGCCAGATCGACCTCATCACGCGCGCCGTCGAGCAGCGCCTCGCGCTGCTGCCCGCGCCGCGCCGCCTCCCGAGCCTCCGCGAACTCCTGCTCACCGGCCGGCGCCGGATGAAGGAGCAGTCGGCGGACGGCTTCCAGATCGCCGAGGGCGTCATCTACGCGTCGTCGCCGCGCGTCTTCAGGGACCAGCCCGCGCGGCTCATGCGCGTGTTCTTCCTCTGCCAGCAGCGCAACCTCCGGCTGCATCCCGAGCTCGCCGCGCGGGTCCGCCGCGACCTCGATGAGCTTGTGAACGCCGGATTCCTGCGCGACCCGCACGTGCGCGTCACCTTCCTGGAGATGTTGCGCCAGCGCGGGAACGTCGCGCCCATCCTCCGCCTCATGCACGAGACGGGTTTCCTTGGGCGCTACCTGCCGGAGTTCGGCAAGCTCACGTGCCTCGTGCAGCACGAGTTCTTCCACCAATACACCGCCGACGAGCACACGCTCGTGTGCATCGAGAAACTCGACCAGCTCTTCCACGCGACCGTGCGGCCGTTCAGCGCCTACGCGGAACTGTTCCGCGAGATCGAGCATCCCGAGGTGCTCTACCTCGCGCTGCTCCTGCACGACGCCGGCAAAGCGGGCGAAAACGAGGACCACTCGGCAGCTGGCGCCCGCCTCGCGCGGCGCGTCTCACGGCGGCTCGGCCTCGACGGCATCACCGCGGCCACGCTCGGCCTGCTCATCGGCCATCACCTCGACATGGCCCAGGTTTCGCAGCAGCGCGACCTCGACGATCCCGCGGTCGCGCGCAACTTCGCCGCGCTCGTGCCATCGCCGGAGACGCTCTCGATGCTCACGCTGCACACCGTCGCCGACTCGCTGGGCACGAGCGACAAGCTGTGGAACGGCTTCAAGGACACGCTGCTGCTCACGCTGCATCACCGCGCGCGGGAGGCGCTCGCCGGAGGCGCGGAATTCCAGCGCGCCGAGGAGCGGCAGCGCGGGTTGATCGCGGACGAAGTCCGCAAGCTCGCCCCGGAGTCCATCCCCGACGAGGAAGTCGCCGCGCACTTCGACAACCTGCCGCCGCGATATTTTCAGATTCACAAGGCGTCCGACATCGTCACCGACCTCGAGCTCGCCAACCAGTTCATGACCCGCCAGCTCATGGAGGAGGAAAAGGCGCTCGAACCCGTCGTGCGCTGGGCGAACGACCCGGACCGCGGCTGCACGTCGATGCGGATTTGCACCTTTGACCGCGCGGGGCTCTTCAGCAAGGTCGCGGGCTCCTTCACCGCCGCGGGGCTCAACATCCTCAGTGCCCACATCTTCACGCGCGCCGACGGCGTCATCCTCGACACATTCCACGTGAACGACGCGGCGACGGGCGCGCTCGCCTCGCCCGCGAGCCGGGAGAAGTTTGAATCCGCCCTCGTCCGGTCACTCCTCGGGCACGTGGACTTCCGCCCGCTCATCGCGCGGCAGAAGGTCAACGCACCGCTCTACCAGTCCTTCGAGGGCGAGCGCCTACCCACCGAGGTGCGGTTCGACAACGACGGCTCCGACACGCGCACCGTGCTCGACATCCAGGCCGAGGACCGCGTCGGGCTGCTCTTCGTCATCTTGCAGGTGCTGTCCGAACTCGGTCTCGACATCTCGCTCGCGAAGATCAACACGGAGAAGGGCGCGGCCGTGGACAGTTTTTATCTGACGGAAGATGACGGGCGCAAAATCACCTCCGTCGAGCGCCAGCACGCCATCGAAGGCAAGCTCCGCGCGGCCATCCTGAGCCTGGACTCGGCGGCGTGAACGCGTGGAGCCGCGCCGCGTCATGCCGTTCCTAGAACTTTCCCAACTCCAGCTTCCACCGGGCCGAGTCCGCGGGGCGGTTGAGTTGCTGCGCGAGCGCGAGCAGGCGCTCCACGCACGAGCGGCGGCCCGCGTAATCGGGCGCCTCGGTGAACAGACGTTCCAGCGCGGCGTGCTCGCCGGCGGCGTCCCTCATCGTGGCGCGGCGCGACGCGAGCGCGAGCAGCAGCCGGATGTTCTGCTGCGGGCTTGGCTGGAGTTCGAGAGCGCGCGCGGTCGCTTCCAACGCCGCGGGCGCGTTTGCCGCGGCCGCGTGAAGGTCCGCGAGTTTTTCGAGCAGCACCGCGCCCGACTGCGATTCGGGCACGTCGCGGAGATAGCCCACCATCTCGGCGGGCGTGGTGCCGCGCGCGAGGTTGCGGTTCACGACCATCAGGTGCGACCACTCGATGAGGCGGCTCTTGCGCGCGGCGAGCGCCTCGTGCTGCTCGCGCGGTGACTTTCCGAACGGCCGATACAACGGGTCGCCAATCACGGTCGTCTGCCACGAGAGCGAGCCTTGCGCCGCCGATGCCGCCTCGCCGAAGGAGAAGCCTGCCTCCACGAACCGCTCAAAGAACACCCGCACGTCCGGCGTGCCGCCGAGATAGGGTTCGTTCACGCTGCCCATCGTGGCCGTGGCGCCGCGCGCGAGGAGCGGACCGCACCAATGGTCCGAGCCGGTCCGCAGCGTCTGTGCGCTGAACGAGTGCAGGTGATACGCCACCGCGCCGGGCACGAACTCGACCTGCGCGCGCGCGAACGGGCCGGAGGCGTTCGCGTCATACCAGCCCGCGTAGAGCGCCACGTGGCTCAGGGGCGTCGCCGCCGGGAGCGTCTCCGGCCGTTCGTCGAGCACGGTTTCGAATCCGTGGCGCGCGGCCGCCGCCGCCGCGCCACGAATCCACGCGTCGCCGGGGGCATACGGGCCGTTCGTGAGGCCGCGCGCGTCGAACCAGGCCCGGCCCCACAGGCCGTCGGACTCGGCCTGCATCGCCTTGTCCACGAGGCCGCGGGCGATGTCCGCAGTCGGGCCGTCGAGCCGCGCGACGAGCATGAGGCCGTTGGTCGGATGCAGCGCTGCGGCGTTCGTGGCGCCGAAGTGCGGGTTTTGCCGCGGCCCCGCGAGCATGTAGCCCGCGCGGGCGAACGGCAGCAGCGCGAGCTCGCCGTCGACTGAAGCCTCGTTGCGCCGGAGCGGCTCGGGAAGTTTCTCCACCTCCGGCTCCACGAGCGTCGCATCGCGCGCGATCTTCAGCGGCACACCGAAACAGAGCACGAGGTGCCGCGCCTTCGCCGCGACGATCTTGTTGCCTTCGCCGAAGGTGACGAGTTTCTTCGATTCAAGCGCGTGGAGCAGCGGTGTCTGCAACTGCGCGTTGAAGTCAGCGCGCGACATCGAGTCTCCCGCCGGCAGCGGCAGGCCGATCACTTGCGCTGCGGGCACCTTGCGGCGCGTGGCGTAGTGCTGCGCGACGGCTTTCGACTCGGGCTGCTTGGAATTGAAGACGACGACGACTGATTCGCCGGGCTCCGCGCCGTCGAGTGGGAACGCCGATGCCGCGGTGAACACGAGGGCGGCGAGGAGCGAACGCGCAAAGGGGACAGGGGAATGACGCGGGGACGCGGGGGCGCGGGGGCACAGGAGCATCAGTGAAAACACCCGCTTGCCGCGGCTCCGCGGCTCCGCGTCTCTGTGCCGCCGCCTCATAACAAACCTCCCCGCACCCGCAAGCCGTCCCATGCCAGTTCGACGCCCGGCGGCAGCTCGGCCTGGTCGAGGTCGTGGTCGTAGTAGTCGGTGAGATGCGTGAGCAAGGTCCGGCCCGCGCCGATGCGCCGCGCCGCGGTGAGGGCCTCGTCCAGGCTCATGTGCGTCCAGTGCGTCGTCTTGCGCAAACCGTCGAGCACCGCGACCTCGACGCCGCGGATGGCCTCGATCACGGGCGCGGGGATTTCCTTCACGTCGGGAATGTAGGCAAGCCGCCGGCGGCCGTCCTGCTCGAAGAGGAACCCCAGCGTGTGGATGTTTCCGTGGAGCACTTCGAGCGGCGAGACGCGCAGGTCGCCCAGTTCAAACGGCCCCTCGATGAGCCGCGGGTCGGGCGCGAAGTAGCCCTTCGGATGCGGGCCCTCGTGGAATGCATACAGGAACACGCGGCGCAACGCGTCCATCGTCGGCGCCGACGCGTAGATGGGCAGCGGCTTGCCGTCTGCGAGGTCGCAGAAGCGGCGGCAGTCGTCCATGCCCATCACGTGGTCTGCGTGCGCGTGCGTCACGAGCACGGCGTCGAGCCGGCGGAGGTTCTCGCGCAGGCATTGCATCCGGAATTCCGGCGTGGTGTCCACGACCAGCTTGACTGCGTCCGTCGCCACGTGAATGGACGCGCGAGTGCGATGGTTCTTTGGATTGTCGAGGTAGCCGGGCGGGTAATCCTTGCCGATCAGCGGCGAACCGACGGACGTGCCGGTGCCGAGGAAGGTCAGTTCGAAGGACATCCGCGCGCAGCTTCGCACGTCGGCGGCGCAGGTGTCAAAGTGGGGAGGGCAACCAGTGTTCAGTGTTCGGAAGTGAGTGCCAACCCTCGGACGATTTGAAATCTGAATACGGGACACTGAAACTCCTTCCCGCGTTGCGCCTTCACTTCGCCGGAATCACCGGCAGCACGATGTGCGACGGGCGCGAGGCGTCGTGCCAGATGGTGTTCACGGCGGTTTCCATCCGGCGGTGTTGCGCGAGCGGTTCGCCGGTGTTCGGGTTCACGTCGAACCGCGGGAAGTTGCTGCTCGAGAGGTCCACGCGGATGCGGTGGCCCTTCTTGAAGATGTTCGAGGTCGGATACAGCTTGATCGTCATCGGATACACGGTGCCGGGCTTCATCAGTTTTTCCTTCGCGAGCGTCTCGCGGAACCGGGCGCGCAGGATGCCGTCGCCGAGCAGCAGGTCGAACCCGCCCGCGAAGTCCGCGCTTGGCGGATACACGTCGATGAGCTTCGCGGTGAAGTCCGTGTCCACGGCGGACGATGACGCCCACAGCCTGACCTCGATCTCGCCGGTGACTTCGAGGTCGGCGGGCAGCGGGTCGGTCTGGAAGACGAGCACGTCGTTGCGCGCGGAGAGCGGGATGGGCTTGGGCCAGTTCCAGAAGTTGGTGCCGCCACGCTGGTCGAACGCGCCCTGATGCATGATGCCGACTTGCGACGAGGTCTGCCCGCCGAGCGTGGGCACGGGGTTGCGCGGGTCGAACTCGTAGCTTGTCGAGGATCTGCCGGTCGCGGGCGTCGCGGTGGCGAGCTTGCCGCCCGCGTGCAGGTGAAACGCCGTGGGTCGCGTGCGCGTGAGCGGCCATTCGTGCTCGTCGCGCCAGAAGCCGCCGTGATTCAGGCGGCCCGCATCAGTCTTGCGCCCGTCGCCGGCGCCCATGACGAAGATGCGGACTTTGGTCGCGAACGGCGCGGACTTGCCGACGGAGTTGTCGGCGTCCTTGAGCCAGCGGTCATACCATTCGAGGCGCCACGCGAGCGGGTCGGGGATGGCGGCGGCGCGGCCGAAGTCCACCTGTCCGTGCGCGGATGCGCCCTGCCCGCCGTGAATCCACGGTCCCATGATGAGATGGACCGGGCCTTGGATGGTGCGGTTGAGCGCGGCGAAGTTTGCCGTCGTGTTTCCGGCCCACGAGTCATACCAGCCGCCGACGAGATACACGGGCATGTCCTTGTAGCGGTGCGGATGGTCCACGATGTTGTTCTGCTCCCAGAAGGAATCGTTGGCGCCGTGGCGCATCGCCTCGAGGAGCCATTCCTCGTAATCGGGCGCGAGCTTGAGCGGCGTGGTGCCGTGGCGGTGGGGGAGAAGTTTCAGATAATCGAGGCGGTTGGAACTCATCTCGCGCAGCACCGCCGCCGTGGCCGGATCGCGCGACGCGGCGCTGCCGTTGGCGGCGTTGAGCATGATCCAGTTCCAGAAGCGCATCTCGAACGCGCCCGCATTGCGCATGGATTGCCGGCCCATGTTCGACACGGCGTCCACGGGGATGACCGTGGTGAGTTGCGGCACCTTTTCCATCGCCATCGCGTGCTGCGTGCCGCCGACGTAGGACGTGCCGATCATGCCGATGCGGCCGTTGAACCACGGCTGCCGGCCGATCCACGCCGCGCAATCCCACCCGTCGCGGCCGTCGTCGGTCATCCAGTGCCACACGCCCTCGCTCGCGTAGCGGCCGCGCGTGTCCTGCGCGACATAGACGTAGCCGCGCGACGCGAAGTAGGTCGCGTTGCCGCGCTCGCCGTTCTTGTTGTAAGGCGTGCGCACGAGCACGACGGGGAACCTGCCGTCCACGGGCGCGCCGTCCTTCGCGGGGAGATAGAGGTCCGTGGCGAGCTTCACGCCGTCGCGCAGCGCGACCATCACGTTCGTGCGGACGATGACCTGGAACGGCGCCTCGCGCCCGGCAGCCGGGGCATGCGTGGCGAGGACGACGGAAGACAGGAAGAGGAGCGCAGACGCGAGCCGCCGCAGTGGGGAGTGCATGGCCAGTGGTGTCGCCGAATGGCACCGCGCCGCAAGCTCATTCTCCGCGCGGCGCGTGACGGAGCCGGTGTCAGGCCGCGAGCAGTTTGGAACAGGCCGCCTCGTGCTTCTTCATCCGGGCCGCGGACTTCGCCTCGATGTAGCAGCGGAAGACGGGCTCGGTGCCGCTTGCGCGGAACGCGACCCACTCGCCGTCGGGCAGGAGGAATTTGAAGCCGTCGGTCATGATGAACTTTTGCACCTTGGCGCTGCCGACCTTGTCGAGCCCGGCGGCGAGCTTGGCGACGACGGCGTCCTTCTTGTCGGGCGCGATGCGGAGGTTCAGGCGTGTGGTGTGGAATTCGCCGGTGACTTTCTCAAGCGAGCGGAGGATCTGCCCGAGCGACTTGCGCTCGGTGGCGACGAGTTCGGCCATGAGCAGGCACGCGAGGATGCCGTCCTTTTCGGGCACGTGGCCTTTGACGCTCAAGCCGCCGCTTTCCTCGCCGCCGACGATGATGGGCTCGGACTCCATCAGCGCGCCGATGTATTTGAAGCCCACGGGTGTCTCGTGCAGGCGCACGCCGAGCAGGTTCGCGACGGCGTCCACCTGGTGACTCGTCGGCACGGTCCGCACGACGGCACCGGTCCAGCCACGGTTCTTCTTCAGGTGATACAACGCGAGCGCGAGAATCTGGTTCGGCGTGAGCCACGCGCCGTCCTTGTCCACGATGCCGAACCGGTCTGCGTCGCCGTCGAGCCCGAGGCCGAGCTGCGCCCTGCCGCTGCGGACGAACCGGCTCACGCCCGCCATGCCCTCGGCGTTCGGTTCGGGATGATGGCCGCCGAAGAGCGGGTTGAGTTCGTTGTGAAACACGGTCACTCGCGCGCCGGCTTCCTCGAGCAAGGTGTCGAGATAGCCCCGGCCCGTGCCATACATGAGCTCGACGGCGAGCTTGAGCTTGGCGCGGCGGATGGCCGCGAAGTTCACGAGCTTCCTCAACTGCTTCACATAATCGGGGCGCGGGTCGATGGTCTTGCACGCGAACGTGCCGGCGATGGCGGCGTTGAACGTCCAGCCCCCGGCCTGGCGCCGGGCGATCGCGGCTTCGATTTGCCTGGTGACCTCGGGCGTCGCGGGCGCGCCGTTGCTGGTGGAGAATTTGAGCCCCTGATATTCGGCGGGGTTGTGGCTGGCGGTCATGTTGATGCCGCCGATGGCCTTGCGATGCCGGATGGTGTGCGCGATGACGGGCGTCGGCGCGTCGCGTTCGCAGAGCAGCGGGGTCAGTCCCGCGGCGGCGAGCACCTCGGCGGCGGCGAGGGAGAATTCGCGGCCGAGAAAGCGCGTGTCGTGGCCGATGATGACGACGGGCTTTCGGTTGCAGATGGCGGACTGCGGGTTGAGGAGTTCGGCTTTGAGGAAGTCCGCGATGCCTTGCGTGGCGACGCGGACCTTGTCGAAGGTGAAGTCGCGCGCGATGAGGCCGCGCCATCCGCTCGTGCCGAACTTGATGCTCATCCGGGGTGCGTGATTGGTGGTGCGTCGAGGGTGAACCGGTGGTGCGAACACGCGGCTTCACGCGCCGCGCATCGGGCACACGGGCTCAACCCTTCCAGTCGAAGGCGCGCTTCTTGACCGCGTAAATGTAGCCGACGAACAGGATGGCGATGAACGTGAGCATGGAGCCGAGCGCGAGCCCGGCTTGCGGCGTCGCGAGCAACTCGCGATACACCACGGCCCACGGGTAGAGGAACACCACCTCGATATCAAACAGGATGAACAGCATCGCCACGAGGTGGAACTTCACCGACAGCCGCGCCGTCCCGTCGCCGACGGGAAGCATCCCGCACTCGTAGGCGACGTCCTTCGTGGGCGTCGTGCGCGCGGCGATCTTCCGGTTGAAGAACCGCCCGGCGACGATCGAGCCGGCGATCATCCCCGCCGCCATGAGCACGGCGACGACGCCAAGCAACAGGACGGGGAGATACTGGGGCAACTGCGAATCCACGCGGCGACGGTAGGAATGGGTCGCGGCTTTGGCAAGGGTGGAGATGGGCGCGCATCTTGACACCCCGCCGTGCCAGACCTAGCGTCGCCCGAGCCTGCCAACAGCACGTCACGCCATGTGGCATTCCACTATTTCTGCGCGAGCGCGGGGCGCGTTCACGCTCATCGAGTTGCTGGTGGTGATCGCGATCATCGCGATCCTGGCGGCGTTGTTGCTCCCGGCGCTCGCGTCCGCGAAGCAGCGCGCCAAGGGCATCACGTGCCTGAACAACGTCCGCCAGATCGGGCTCGCCTCCAAGCTCTACGTGGACGATCACGACGGCGTCTTCGTGCAGTGGGCGCGCGACGGCGCGGCGCCTCCGGGCGCGTGGTTGCCGGCCGCCAATTACACTTACTGGCCGGACATCCTGCGCCCGACACTCGTCGTGCCCAAGGCGCTGCTTTGCCCAAACCGCGGCGGACTCACCAACCTGTTCGGCATCGGCATCAACCACATCGAGATCGGCGTCTGGCGCGACCAGAAGAACGGCGCGCGGAACCGCGTTCGCGAGGTGGACGTCGCGTTTCCCGGCGCGACCGTGGCGTTCGCGGACGATCAGGATGTGGCGAACGCGAGCGAACCGAATCCGGACCTCTGGGTCGTCAAGCAGACGTCCAGCCCGTATTGCATCGTCTTCCGCACGCCGAACAACCTGCCCGACTACAACACCGATCCGTATCGCGTGGTGAACCGGCACACGGGCCGCGCCGCGACCGCGCACGTGGACGGCCACGCGGAGTTGATGAAGAGCAGCGCCATCGGGTTTCAGTTTCCCGAGGGGCATCCGCTCGCGCTGTGGGACAAGAAGTGATCTCGCGGCGCGGCGCCTTCGCCTCCCCCAACGTCGCGTTTCACGCCGCCTTCGGCACGTCCTCGGCCTCGACGCGCGTGCCGGACTCGAAGCGCGTGTGCGATTTGAAGAAGACGAGCGGAACATCGCCGGTCGGCCCGTTGCGGTGCTTGGCGACGAGCAGGTTCACGGGCGCGTGATCGGTCGTCGCGGCGGGTTCCTTGTCCGGTTCCTTCTCGCGATACAGGATGGTGACGAGGTCGGCGTCCTGCTCGATGGAGCCCGACTCGCGGAGGTCGGAGAGTCGCGGCTTGCGCTTCTCGCGCTCGAGGTCGCGGTTGAGCTGGCTGAGGACGAGGATGGGGATGTTGAGTTCCTTGGCGAGGGACTTGATGCCGGAGGAGATGTAGGCGATTTCCTGCTGGCGGTTCTCGGCGCGCGTGTTGTCGCTTCGAAGGAGTTGCAGGTAGTCAATCACCAGCATCCGGACCTGATGCTGGAGCACCATGCGGCGGGCCTTGCCGCGAAGTTCCATCACGGTCAAGCCGGGCGCGTCGTCAATGAACAGCGGCGCGTCGGCCAGCGTTTCGCTCGCACGTTTGAGCCGCTCAAAGTCGCGGTCGGTCACGAACTGGTGGCTCAGGTCGCGCGGGTTGATGCGCGCGCGGGAGAGGAGCAGCCGCTTCACGAGCGACAGGCTGGTCATCTCGAGGCTGAACACGCCCACGGGGATGCGCAGGTCGATGGCCGCGTGCTCGGCCATGTTCATCGCGAGGGAGGTCTTGCCCATGCTCGGCCGCGCCGCGATCACGATCATCTCGCCGCCGTGGAAGCCATCCGTCATCCGGTCGAGCATGGGGAAGCCCGATGGCAACCCGGAGATCGCGCCGTTCCGCTGGTAGATCGCGTCGATCTCGCCGAGGGCCGAGTGCGCCACGTCCTTCATCACGAAGGCCGCCGTGGTGATGCGCACGTCGCTCAGCGCCATGAATTCCTTCTCCACGTCGTCCATGAAGGCCTTCACGTCGCCCTGCATTTCGTGGACGCGCTGCGCCAGCGTCGTGGTCGCGGCGAGCACGCGGCGGAGCAGGCGCTTCTCGTGGACGATGGCGAGGTAGTGGGGCAGGTTCGCCGCCGAGGGGACGGCGTTGGCGAGGTTGGCGAGGTAGCCCACGCCGCCGACGCCCTCGAGCATGCCGCGATCGCGCAACCGCTGGACGACGAGGCTCATCTCGACGGGTTGCAAATGCTCGTCGTGCATCGCGAGGAGTTGGTCGTAGAGCGTCTGGTGGCGCAGATCGTAGAACGCCGCCGCGTCGTGGTGAAGCATCTCCAGGCACTGGGGCACGCAATCATCCGCGGCGAGCAGGATGCACCCGAGCACGCCTTGCTCCGCCTCGATGGAGTGCGGCGGGTGGCGGTCGATGCTGGCGAGGTTGACGGGGCGCGGCGGCGGATTGCGCCGCGGCGTGGGTGAGAAGAGGTCGTCGGGCATGGCGCGCGAGGGCTGGTGGTTTCCGGAACCGGGCGTTGATGGTGCGCACCGGGGTCCGACAACGGCAGGGGGATCGTGACCCAGTTCCGGGTTTCAAACTGCTTGTTTGGAGTTACTGACTCGGAACGGACACGGCGACCTCGACACCGCCTCGCGCCGGGTGGCTCGCCCGCAGCGGGCAACTCTCCGGCGCGTTGCGCCAACTGAAGGTCCTGCGCGACCGCAACCCGCTCGGCACCGGCCCGCGCTTCAAGCTGGCGCAATGCACTTTGTGGCAGGGCGGGCTCACGTCCGCCTCTCTTTGATCGGCGCGGTCTACTCCACCGGGGATGAGAACTCGGCATCGCTGACCAAGGGCCTCATCGGTTTGGGGCTCTTTCAGAGCGCGGCCCTCGGGCTCAAGTGGGGACTTCCCGGGCACTGGTCCGTCCATCCGCCTTACCGCTTCGAATCTCACCAGCACTTTGACGCCCACGCCGTCGGGTTGAGCGGGCACTGGAAGTATGAGCCTGCGCCTGCCGGCGAGATCCCCGCTTGACGCCCCGCCCGGCTTGGCGTTACCTCCACCCATGTCCGGCGCCAACCCCTCCTGCCTCGTGCGCCGGGTTCGTTTCACGAACAAGCCCTTCACCTGAGTGCGACGCGTGTGAGATGGCGTGGCCATTTCTCCACACGGGCGCCCAGTAACGGGTTTCCTTCAACAGCCTGAGTCCATCTCCCGGCTGCTTTCAAACCACCCCTGCTGCAAGTCCGTGACGGTCGCCTGAGGCGCCGTTCTGCCCGCCAGATCCACCTCATCCGCCGCCCCGGCGTTTCCGGTGCGGCGCGCGGTCCAGAAATCACTTTGATGCAACGACTCACTGACACCATGAAAAACCTGAACCTGTCCGCAGCGTCCGCCGCGCCCGCGCGCGCGACGGCGCAGCAATCCATCGCGCCCGACTACCTGAAGCCCGTGCCGCAGGATTCCTCCGTGCAAACCATCAACTACTTCCTCAACCCCCACGCCGAGGCCGACGGCAAACCGGTCCAGGCTGAGAGAACTGGAGTTTCAAAGATCTGAATTAGGCGAATCCACTGGCAGAAACCACTTCGGTAACAATCAACACGAACGAAACCAAAACCATGAAGCATCCCATCATCCCAGCGGCGGTCGCCGCCGCATTCCTTGCCGGTGCCACCGTTGCCCCGGCCCAGTCCAACGCCGACCTGCTCCGCGAGTTGCAGGCGCTCAAGGCCCGCATGGCCGAGCTTGAGAAGAAGCTCGCCGAGAGACCCGTCACGCCCGCCGCCCCGGTCGCGGGGGACGACAAGCTCAAACCGGACGACTCGATGAAGTGGAGCGAGTTCATCACCGGCAAGTCGCGCTTCAAGCTCTACGGCTACCTGCGCGCGGACATGATTTACGACGATTCGCGCCCCGGCGGGAACGGCATCAACAGCTCGCTGGTGCCCGCGTTCATCCTCTCGGAGAACGGCCTCGGCGGCGCGGCCAACCTCGCGCCCGGCCCGAACCACGAGAACTTCGACATTCACCCGCGCCTGACCCGGCTCGGTGTGGATTTCTCCGGGCCCGAAGTGGAAACACTGTGGGGCGCGAAGACGGGCGGCAAGCTGGAGATTGATTTCTACAACGTCGTGGCCGGCGGCGCGGAGTCGCGCGAGTTCCTGCGCATGAGGCACGCTTACGGGCAGCTCAAGTGGGAAAACGCCAGCTTCCTCGCCGGGCAGACGAGCGACCTGATCTCGCAGTATTTCCCCACGGTGAACCCGGACTTCGTGATGTGGGGCGCAGGCAACCTGGGCGACCGCCGTCCGCAGTTCCGCGCGGAGTGGACGCCGAAGTTGTGGGGCGGGACTGCGTTTGTGCAGGGCATGGCGGGGTTGACGGGCGCCGATGACAACCGGGACCTGGACGCCAACGGCATCCGCGACGGCGAGGCGTCGGGCCTGCCCACCGTGCAGGGGCGCATCGGCTACCGTTTCCCGATCTGGGAGAAGCAGAACATCGAGCTCGCGCTCTGGACGCATCAGGCGCGCGAGAAGGTGGACATCGCCATCGGCGGTCGCAACAACTTCAACAGCGAGGGCTGGGGGTTTGACTTCTCCACGCCGCTCTACAAGGACATCGTGACCCTGCGCGGCGAAGGCTGGACGGGGAAGAATCTCGACGACGTGCGCGGCGGCATCCTGCAGGGCGTGAACGTGGCCACGGGGCGCGAGATCCACGCCACCGGCGGCTGGGCGGAGCTCACGCTGAAGCCGGCGAAGTGGTATTCGTTTCACTCGGGCTATCTCTTTGACAACCCGCGCAGCAGCGACCTGCCGGTGTCGTCGCCCGAGCTCAACAGCATCTGGTATCTCGCCGCGCGGTTGTATCTGGACCCCGTGGAACTGGGCCTGGATTACGTGAACTGGACCACTTACTTCAAGGACATCACCGGCCCGCAGGGCAAGGGGCAGAACAACCGCTTCCAAGCTTTCGTGAGCTACAAGTTCTAACCTGAACCGCAACACCCACTGACTCCCGCCATGAAGACCACACTGTCCGTCTGCATCGGCGCGGTTCTCGCCGCGTCGTTCACCGTGTTCGCCGCCAGCGCGCCGCGTTCCGCGACGTTCGAGGCGCGCCACGAGCTCAAGGTCGTGGTTCCCGACGGCGCGAAGAAGGTCCGCGCCTGGTTCACCATGCCGCAGGACGACCCGCTCCAGCAAATCACGGACTTCAAGGTCGAGGCCCCGTTCCCCACGCGCATCACCACCGACTCCGAGGGCAACAAGGCCGTCTATCTCGAAGTCGCCGCGCCCCTGAACAAGGAGTTCACCATCGTCGAGACCTTCAGCGTGACGCGCCGCGAGCAAATCAGCGGCGTGGACGCGAAGAAGGCCAAGGCCATCAGCGCCGCCGACCGCTCGAAGTTCGCCGCGTCGCTCGCGCCGAACGCGAACGTGATCATCGACGACCGCATCAGGAAGCTCGCGGCTGAGATCGTCGGCACGGAGAAAAATCCCGTGCTGGCCGCGCGCAAGCTCTACGACTGGACGCTCGACAACATCGAGTATTGGGTGAAGGACCCGGCCACCAAGAAGGCGTCGCCCGTCGGCAGCACCGACTATTGCCTCACGACAAAGACCGGGAACTGCACGGACTTCCACTCGCTCTGGGCGTCGCTCGCCCGCGCCAGCGGGATTCCCACACGCATCATCTACGGCAGCTTCTTCAAGGCCGAGCTCGACGGGCAGGACGCCGACCAGAGCTATCACTGCTGGCCGGAGTTTTTCGCCCCGGGCGTCGGCTGGGTTCCGCATGACGTGGCCGTGGCCGACCTCTACACCGGCGGCTACGCGGTGAACGACGCGAACGCCAAGCTCGTGCGCCTCACCACCGGCGACGGCAAGGTCAACGCCGACAAGTCGAAGATTGATTACTACTTCGGCAACCTCGACGAGCGCCGCGTGACGTGGAGCCGCGGCCGCGATCTCACGCTTTCCCCCAAGCAGGACGCCGGTCCGGTCAACGCGCTGGCGAAGGCCTATGTCGAGGTGGATGGCAAGCCCGGCGCGGAAAAAGAAGTCTGGACGCGGAAGCTCACGTTCAGGGAGAAGAAGTAGAAGCCTCGAGCCAATGACCCCCACCGCCGAACCGCGCACCGCCGAGTCGCTCATCCGCGACCTCGGCGCGCTGCGCGCGGCGGTGTGCCCCGGGTGTCCCGCCTCCCGCGGGATCGGCCTTCGCGAATCCCTCATGAGCATCGCGATGGGATTCAAGGACGCTCCACGCTGCCTGCCGTGCCTGGGCTCCGCGCTCACCGGCGAATCCGCGGCGCTGGGCGCGCAGATTTACGATTACATCCAGCGCCACGACTGCTTTCGCGAGGCTTGGGAATGGGCCTGCCGCGAGGAAGGCGCGGGCTTGGACGAACTTCCCGGCTGTTCCTCCCACACGAGCCCCGCGGGTGTTGCGCGGGACTCGGCATCATCGGGGCCGCAGGCGCAGTGCATGGCGCCTGCGGTCTCCGGTGACGCGCCCCCTTTCACGGCCGAGTGGGACGCCGGCGACATGGGCTGCGGCGATCTCGTGCTCGAATTGCGCCTCCGCCTGCAAGCAACCGCGCCGGGAACCATCTTCAAACTCACCGCCCGGGACCCCGGCGCGCCGGCCGACCTGCCGGCATGGTGCGGGTTGACGGGCAATCCGCTCTTGCGCTCGCAGCATCCGGTCTATTGGATTCGCCGCAAGCCGTGACGTTCTCCTGCCATCAGTCAACCACCCAGCATTCACCCACTCCACCATGTCTAAGTTCTGCGTCTCCCTCACCGCCGCCAGGGACAACTGTGACCGCGCCACCGTCGCCTTCGTCGTCGCCAACGCCGCGCTCGGTTCCGGGCAGGACACGCTCGTGTTTCTGAGCATCGAGGGCGTGCGCCTCAGCCAGAAAGGCTACGCCGACGGCGTGCACGAGGAGGGCTTTGCGCCGCTGAAGGACCTGATGGCGAACTTCGCCAGCGCGGGCGGGAAGATCTTCGTCTGCTCGCCGTGCTTCAAAAAGCGCAAGCTCGACGAGAACAACCTCGTCGCCGGCGCGGCCATCGTCGGCGGGGCGAAGCTGGTCGAATTCCTCGCGGGCGGGAGTCCGTGCGTGAGCTATTGAACGCGACCGGCTCACACTCCCGGCGCCCCGATGTCTCGTTCGACGGCGGCGACTTGGATTGCGGCGGCGGCTTGCTGCTGCTCATCCGCCGCCACATTGATCCGATGCCGCGCGGCGGGCTTCTGGAAATTCTCTCCACCGACACCTCCGTCGAGGGCGACCTGCCCGCGTGGTGCCGGCTCACGGGCAACGAACTCGTCTCGTGGACCAAGTCCGGCAGGCAGCGCAGCTACCTCGTCTGCAAAGGCGCGCTCGCCGAACGCGCCGCCGCGCCATCCACCATCCAGCAACCCCCCTCCACAAAGTCGCTTCGCGTCCGGCCAGTCATTCCCGCGTCCCTCCCTCCCGCCGCGCCTGCGCCGCCGATTGCGCCGCTCTCGATCATGGGCATCGGCAGTTGGCCCCGGCCGCGCTGGATGTTGCAGGCGATTCACGAGCGGCTCGAAGGCCGCATCGCCGAGGCCGACTACCAGGCCACGGCGGACGACTCGGTGCGGCTCGCGGTCGAGGCGCAGCTTCGCGCCGGCGTGGATGTTGTGACCGATGGCGAGCAGCGGCGCGACAGCTACAGCAGCTTTGTCGGCGGGTTGCTCGACAACTGCCAGCTCATCCCGCTCACCGACCTCACGGCGATGGTGGACGACCGGGAGAAGTTCGAGAAGGAGCTGCGCGCGCTCGACGTGCCCGCGGCGGCCGTGCGGCATCCGGTCGTGTTCGGGCCGCTCGGCCGGAGCCGGCCGTTCGCCGTGCACGAACTCGAATTCGTCCGGAAGCTCACCGGCAAGCCGGTGAAGGTCGCGCTGCCCGGTCCGTATCTGCTCACGCGCACGATGTGGCTGGATTGCCTGACCGACCGGCCTTACGCGACGCGCGAGGCGCTTGCGACGGACATCGTCCGCGTGCTGCGCGAGGAACTGCACGGTCTGCTTGCTGCGGGCGCTTCGCTGGTGCAATTCGACGAGCCGGTGCTGACCGAGGTGGTGTTCACCGGCGCGAAGACGCAGCGCAGCTTCATGTGCGGCGCGCTCAGCGAGAAGAAGGCGGCGGGCGAGGAACTCGCCTTCGCGCGCGACCTGTTGAACGCCGTCGTGGCCGGACTGCCTCGCGAGCGGGTCGCGGTTCACATGTGCCGCGGCAACTGGACGCGTGACGAAGCCGCGGCGTTGACCGGTGATTATCGTCCGCTGCTCGACCTGTTGAAGTCGGTGAACGTCGGCACGCTGTTCCTCGAACTCTGCACCCCGCGCGCGGGGGAGATGGAGGTGCTTCGCGAACTGCCCGCCGACCGGCGCATCGGCGTGGGCGTGGTGAACCAGAAGCTCGACTCGGTGGAGTCCGCCGCGCACATCGCCGCGCACATGAGGCGCGCGCTCGACCTGTTCGGCCGCGAGCGGGTGCTGTTCACGCCCGACTGCGGCTTCGCGACCTTCGCCGACAACCCCGTGGCCAGCGCGCAGGTGGCGGAGGCAAAGTTGCGGGCAGTGGCGACGGCGAGAGACACCTTGAGAGGAGCTTGATCACAGCCGGGCGGGATTCTGGGGTTGAATTTCCGCCCCATGCCGGGTGTCAATGTCCGCAGTCACGAACCCACCCTTGGCAAGAGCGACGACAAGATCAGCGCAGTATCGTCTCCGAAAGCAACCCTCACTATCTTTCCCCCGATGATTCGATTCCATTGTTCCAAGTGCGCGATGAAGCTGATGGTCGAGCCGGAATTTGCCGGCACGAACGTGAGCTGTCCCGGTTGCGGCACCAGCCTGTCCGTGCCCGCCGCGCCGGAGGGCGGCACGGACGCCGCGGGCTCGCCGAATCAACGCGAGGCGTGGAAGGAAACCGACCCGACAAACCCCAACGTGTGGATCGCGCTCGGGATCGGCGCGGGGATTTTCTTGTTCTTCTACCTGCTCGCGCTGCCGTTTCAGAATTCGTTCTTCTACGCGATCCTCGCGAAACGCGGCTGGGTGAACTTTGCCGAGACGTTCCTCTTCGGCTGGGGCGTGGCGTTCCTGATTCTGAAGTTCGTCAAGTTCCGTCACCAGCAGCGCGCGCTCACGCTGGACGTGCTGCCGATGGACCTGGGCCGGGACATCAACAAGTCCAACCTGCACGTGTTCATCTCGCACGTGTATTCACTGCCCCTCAAGCTCCGGGACAGCATGATGGTGAACCGCATCCGCAAGGCGCTCGAACTGTTCGAGGTGCGCACGGTGAACGCCGAGGTCGCCACGATGATGAGCAACCAGTCGAACATCGACGGCGCGCGCATCGGCGGCAGCTACACGCTGGTCAAGGTCTTCGTCTGGGCGATCCCGATCCTCGGCTTCATCGGCACGGTCATCGGCCTCTCGCAGGCGATCGGCTACTTCAAGGGCGTCATGTCCGGCGCCAAGGACGTCGAGGCCATGATGGCGAGCATGGGCGGCGTGACGAGCGGCCTGGCGACGGCGTTTGACACCACGCTGCTCGCGCTGATTTACGCGATGTTTCTGAGCCTGCCGATGTCCTCCATGCAGAAGCAGGAGGAGGACAACCTCAACCACATTGACGCCTACTGTAACGAAATCCTGCTGCCGCGGCTCAACGACGGCTCGAACGCATCCGGCGGCGACATGGGCGCGCTGGCGGACACGCTCACGGCCTCGCTCACGCGCGCGCACACGCAATTCCTCACCGGCCTGGACGGCGCGTCGAAGTTGATCCGCGAGCAATCGCAGGGGCTGGAGAAACGCGCGGAGGAGAACACCAAGGCCGTGCAGGAGACGTTCCACAAGTCGATCAAGGCCTTCAACGACAGCGCGAGCAAGACGCTCGACGAACTCGGCCAGTCCGCGGGCAAGAGTTTGAACTCGCTCCACGACGTGCTCAAGAAGGCCGCCGACCAGGTCGCCTCGCTCGAGAAGGCCGCCGCGACGCAGCAGGCGCAGATCGACGCGAGCGTGAAGCAATCCCTGGCCAAGTTGCACGAGGACTCCAGCAAGGTCGTCGGCGAGGCCGTCAAGGTCGCCGTCACCGAGACCGCCAAGTCCATCGAGGGCACCATCAAGCCGGCCGTCCAGCAGGTCAGCACGCTCAGCGACGCCGTCAAGGCCGCGACCGTGCACGTCGCCGCGCTCGAAAAACAGTCCAGCGAGCATCAGGCCAGCGTGCTCAAGGCCATGCAGGAATCCATCACCCGCGTCCAGCAGGACGCCTCGAAGATGCTCGGCGATTCCATCAAGGTCACCGCCGAACATTCCGCCAAGGCGATGGAGGAACTGATGAAGCCCGCCGTGAGCCAGCTCTCCGGCATCGGCGAGGCCGCGAAGAACGCCGTCCACGAATCCACCAACCTTCAGCGCCAGTCCCGCGAGCAGCACAGCGCGGCGCAGCAGGCGTTCCTCGATGCCACGGCGAAGCTCCAGCGCGACCTCGCCAAGTCCGTCGAGGAGGCCATCCGGCCCGTTGCGCAGCAGGTCGGTTCGCTCGGCGAAAGCCTCAAGGCCGCGACCGCGCAACTGCCCGACCTCCAGCGGCAGATGCGCGACCAGCAGGGCGCGGCGCAGCAGAGCCTCACCACCTCGTTGGAGCAGCTCCAGCGCGCCACAAGCCGCTCGCTCGAGGAGACCATCCGCCCCGCGACGCAGCAGATCAGCGCGCTCGCCGATGCGGTCAAGGACTCGCTTGCCCAGCTCAAGTCGCTCGATCAGGCGGCGCGCGAGCAGCAGGCGAACGCGCAGCGCTTGCTGCAGGAAGCCGTGACGCAACTTGGCCGCGACAACGCCCGCGCCGTCGAGGAAACCTCGCGGCCCGCGACGCAGCAAGTCGCCGCGCTCGCCGAGGCCGTCCGGGAATCCATCACGCAACTTCAGAACATGGACCGCGCCGGACGCGAGCAGCAGGCCGCCGCGCAGCGCGCGTTGAACGAGGCCGTCACCCAGCTCAGCCGCGACACCGCGCGCTCCCTCGAGGAGTTGATGAAGCCCGCCGCCGCGCAACTCTCCGCGCTCAGCGAGGCCGCGCGCGCCGCGTCGGACAAAGTCGCCGCGCTCGACCGGCACGCGCAGGAACACCAGACCTCCGTCGCCCGCACGATGGAGGCCGGCGTGAACCGGCTGCACAGCGACGCCACGCGCGCCGTGGACGACACGATGAAGACGGTGGCCGGCCACCTCGCGTCCCTGCAGCAGGGCATCGCCGCGCTCAACCAGACGCTGGCCGAACTGCACGGCAAGCAAGTCATCGTGCAGCAGCAACCCAAGGCCGGTCTTTTCGGCCGCATGATGGGGAAGGGCTAGCGCGGCAGCCGTTCACGGTTCAAAGTTGAGTCACCGAACAACCAATGACCCAATGATCGTTCGAGGGCTGTAGCGAGCCGCCATCCGGACGCATTCGCCCACGCCCCACCGCCGCCCCATGGCCCGCATCAAAGCCAGTTCAGCGCCCGCGATGTCGCTCTTTCCGTTCATGAGCATCCTCGCGTGCCTGTCCGGCGCGCTCGTGGTGATGATTTGCATCCTGACGATCATTCAGGCGACGTCGTCCGGGACAAAAGCGGCCAAGAAAAACCCGCTCGCCGAGGAGATGATGAAGGTGCAGGCGCAACTCGCGGAGTTCCGCAGCATCACGGACCAGCTTTCGAGCGTGGAGGAGCTTGAGAAACGACTGCTCGCCTTGCGGGAAGTCGCGCAGGGCGCGGAAACCACGGACGCCGTGCGGACGCGGCTGCAGAAGGAAATCGAAAACCTGCGGATCGTGATCGCGAACCTGAAGGACGACCAGCCAAGGGTGCAAAAGGAAATCGCGAGGCTGAAGGAAGACCTCGTGGAGCGGAAGATGAAGCCGGAGGATATCCGGCCCGCGCTGCGCGTGCAGGGCGGCGGCAGCGGGTTCGCGGTGGGGCGGCGGCTGTTCGTGGTCGAGGCCAACAATGACTCGATCGTGATCCATCGCAGCAAGGATGACCGGTTTCGGATCGCCACCGGGGCCATCGGCGCAGACAAGGATTACAACGACTTCCTCGCCGAGGTCGCCGCCGTGAAGACTCATCTCGTGCTCTTTCTGGTCCGCACGGACGGGATGAACAGCTACAATCGCGGCGCGGGCTGGGCTGAGCAGCAATACAAGCTGGCGACCAGCAAGATGCCCATCCCCGGGCAGGGGAAGGTGGACTTGAGCGAGTTCGAGAAGTTCATGAAGTGAGGTTGCGAATGCGTCCGGCGTGGGGCGTAATCGGGACCGTGAGGGTGCGGGTGGCTGGGAGAAGTGTGACCCCAGACCCGTGGACGACGGACTTGGGATAAGACGATGGCCAAACGGCAACAACAGAATCTGGACGAGGGAGTCAACATGGACTCCATGATGGATAACATGACCAACGTGGTGGGCACGTTGCTGCTCGTGTTGATCATCGTGCAGCTTCAGGTCAACGAGAAGGCCGGCCAGATCGAGGAAAGCCTCGCCAAGGTCACGCCGCAGCAGATTCAGCAGGCCAAGCAGCAACTCGAAGCCACCAAGCTCATCGCGCAAAAGTCCGGCGCGAACGAGGAGCAGTTGCGCCAGGAGGCCAAGTCCAAGCTCGATGACCTGCGCGCGTTCGAGACCACCCTTGAGCAAAAGGGCGTCAAGCTCCGTGACCTCGACACGCTGCGGGACGACTTCACCAACCAGCGCAAGGCTGAGCAGGAGGAGCGGGCCAGGATCAACACGCTCTTCGCCGAGCGCGACAACCTCAAGGCCGTGCTCGACAAGACCCCGCAGCCCAACCGCCCGCCGCCCGTGGACGTGCGCGTGCCCGTCGCCAAGCCCATACCCGCGGGCGCGGAGACGTTCCGCGTGCTGTGCATGAGCAACAAGGTGTATTGGATCAATGACTTCGGCTGGCGCACCCGCGCGTGGTCCGAGGTGGACAAGGCGAAGTATGACCTCATCCTCACGAACGTTCCCACCGCCGACAAGAAGGGCATGACACCCGTCTTCGACCACATCAAGACGGTCACGTTCCTCACGGAGAAGAAGCTGTCGGACGAGTTTCTCGAAGTGCGATTCCCGCTCAACACGAACAGCATGAGCGATCGCGTGTTGATGCAACTGGTGCCGCGCGCCGACGGAGGCGACACCCCGGAGCAGGTGGACGACGCGGACTCGGAGTTCCGGAAGACACTCGTGCGGCTGCGGTCGCGGCCGAAGGCGATGTGCTGGTTCTGGGTGCACCCGACGGGCGTCGCCGCGTATCACGCCGCGCGCGAGCAATGCAGCCGCTACGGCATCCCCGCCGGCTGGGAGTTTTACGGCGCGGCGTTGTATCAGGAGAACTTGCCGCAATTCGTCGTGAACCGGCTCAAGGAACCGCCCCCGCCCCCGCCGCCGCCCCCGCCCGGCGCCAAGCCGCCCCCGCCTCCACCGCCGCAACCGGCCAAGCCGGGACAGATTAACATTGCACCGCCAAAGAAGACCTTGGACTAGGGAAGCTGGTGAAACCACGAAGACACGAAGGACACAAAGGGCGGCGAGGGCAGAGGCCATTCGTCCGCGCGTTCTTCGTGTCCTTTGTGTCTTTGTGGTTGAATCGATTCCCTGGCGCCGTAACCTTTCCGTCGCGCCGGGTATCTATCGAGCCAACATCACGCCATGGAAGACAACCCTGAGCCGCGGACCATGAACGATCGAATCGGCTGACCCTTTGGCCTGGCAACCGCGCAGTGCGGCGCGCCGGGTCTCGCAGCAAACCCCAACACCCAAACAAACCCCATGAAGAAGAAGACCCTGCCCATCGTAGCCGCTTCGGCTGCCTTGTTCCTCGGCGTGCTCGTCACGTCCGACTACGCCGCCGACGCCAAGTCGCCCATCAAGGAGGCGATGCAGAAATACCACAAGGGCGCCACAAAGGACGCCGACCCCGTCTGCAAGAAGGCTTCCAATGGAGCCGCCTCCAAGGACGAGATCAAGGGCATGCTCGCCGCGTATCAGGCGATGGCGAAGGCCAAGCCGCCGCAGGGCGATGAAAAGAGCTGGGCCGACAAGTGCGCCGCGCTCGTCGCCGCAGCCACCGCGCTCGACAAGGGAGAAGCCGGCGCGGTCGACAAATACAAGGCCGCCGTCAACTGCAAGGCGTGCCACGAAGTTCATCGTCCCGCCGCCAAGAAGAAGTAGTTTTCCTCCGTCGCTGCGCGCCTGTCCCCTCCTGCGGGGGACGGGCGCCAGCGGCGGTTTCCCACTGCCGCATTGACATTATCGCGGCCGTGACTTTCCATTTTCGCCGGTGCTGAATCGCCTCGCCAAAGTTTGCCTCGTCGCCGCGCTCGCGGTGTCGCTGGGCTTGCACTGGGCGTTCCTCCAAACCGTGGCGTGGGCGGGCATGGCGGTGCGATTCTCCCGCGAGGTTCCGATTCGCGAGGCAATCGCGATGACCTTTGACGGCAAGCACCCTTGCACCATCTGCGACCTCGTCCTCGAAGCCCACAAGGCCGAACAAAAGAAGCAGGTGGAGAAGCTCGGTCCGTCGCTGGATGGCCTCTCCGCGACGCTGCAAGTCATCCTCTTCCCTCCCGAATTCCAATCGCAGTATCCGATCCCGCTTCGCGCCCTCCAAGCCCGCAGTCTCTCCCCCCCGGTGCCGCCTCCCCGCGCGGCCTGAATCGCCTCCCGATTGTCGGCTGCCGGCGTGTGCCCCGGTGGCATTTTCGAAGTCCCGCGATCCGCGTGTGCGGATGTTCCGAGAGTGAGCTGAAATTCCAGCCACGGGAACGGCGGGCGCAAAGCGAGAACAATCTGGGATGCGGGACCGGCGGCAACCGCCGCGGGGATTCGACTCAGCTTCCGATTCTTCGCGCATTGGCACCACCGCCGGCCCGCATCCCGTTTCCGAGAAAGACCACCATGAATCCGTTGGTATTTCCAAAGCGAAGAAGTCCGGTTTCCGTTGCGGCGTTCACCTTGATCGAGTTGCTCGTCGTCATTGCCATCATCGCCATCCTTGCGGGACTTCTACTGCCCGCACTGACCAAGGCCAAGGAGCGGGCCAAGTCGATCAAGTGCCTGGGCAATGCGCGCCAGATCAGCTACGCCGGGCTGATGTATGGTGATGATTACTCC
>VHCN01000003.1 GCA_016871675.1 Verrucomicrobiota bacterium | reverse complement strand
CGCCGCGCGTTTGAGCCGCTGATTTGGCGGACTCCCCGGAAAACTTCTCGTTGCTTTCGCCCCGCGCGCCAGTGTAAGAGCCAAGCTCGTTGCATGGGCAAGGCTCTCATCATCGCTGAAAAACCCTCCGTCGCCGCCGACATCTCGAAGGCGCTCGGCGGATTCAAGAAGGACGCGTCGGGCGATTTCTTCGAGGGCGCCACACAGGTCGTCTCGTCGGCGGTCGGCCATTTGCTCGAGCTCGGCGTGCCTGAGGAGCACGATGTCAAGAAAGGCAAGTGGACCTTCACCCACCTGCCGCACATCCCGCCGCGCTTCGAGCTCAAGCCCATCGAGAAGTCCGCCGCGCGCCTGCGCGTGCTCCAAAAGCTCATCAAGCGGAAGGACGTGGGCCTGCTCATCAACGCCTGCGACGCCGGGCGCGAGGGCGAGCTGATTTTCCGGCGCATTGTGGAGTTCACCAAGGCGAAGCAGCCGGTGCAGCGGCTGTGGCTGCAGTCCATGACGCCCGAGGCGATTCGTGAAGGTTTTGCGCGGCTGCGCACCGACGTTTCGATGCACCCGCTCCGCGACGCCGCGATCTGCCGCGCCGAGGCGGACTGGCTCGTGGGCATCAACGGCACGCGGGTGATGACCGCCTTCAACTCGAAGCAGGGCGGTTTCTTCCTCACCACGGTCGGGCGCGTGCAGACGCCGACGCTCGCCATCGTCGTCGAGCGCGAGGAGAAGATCCGCAGGTTCGTGTCGAAGGATTACTGGGAAGTGCACGGAGTGTTCGCGGCGCAGGCGGGCAACTACGAGGGGCGGTGGTTCGACGAGGGCTTCACGAAGGAGCAAGCGGCCGCGGCGATCACGGGCGTGGAGGCGAACGACCTTCGCGCCGAGCGCCTGTGGGAGCGGGAGCGCGCCGAAGCCATCGCGGCGAAGTGCCTTGGCAAGACGGGTGTCGTCACCGAGGAGAGCAAGCCCACGACGCAGATTTCGCCGCTGCTCTATGACTTGAACAGCCTGCAACGCGAGGCGAACTCGCGCTTCGGCTTTTCCGCCGCCAACACGCTCAAGATCGCGCAGGCGCTCTACGAGCGGCACAAGGCGCTCACGTATCCGCGCACCGACTCGCGCGCGTTGCCGGAGGATTACATCCCGACCGTGAAGCAGACACTCGGCGCATTGCGCGGGACGCAGTATTCGGCGTTCGCTTCCGCGGTGCTGGACAACGACTGGGTGCGCCCGAACAAGCGCGTGTTCAACAACGCGAAGGTCTCCGACCACTTCGCGATCATCCCGACCGCGCAGCCGCCGCGGAACCTCACCGAGCCCGAGGCGAAGATTTACGACATGGTCGCGAAGCGCTTCCTCGCCGTTTTCCATCCGGCGGCGGAGTTCCTGGTGACCACGCGCATCACGCGCGTCGAGGGCGAGCCCTTCAAGAGCGAGGGCAAGGTGATGAAGAATCCCGGCTGGCTCGCGGTATATGGCCGCGACGTCGCCGAGGAAGGTTCCGAGAACGACAAGACGCTCGTGCCGGTCCAGCCGGAGGAACAGGTGGGCACGAGCGAGACGCGCGTCGAGGGCAGCGCGACCAAGCCGCCTCCGCGCTTCAACGAAGCCACACTGCTCGGCGCGATGGAGGGCGCGGGCAAGCTCGTGACCGATGAGGAACTGCGCGAGGCGATGGCGGACAAGGGGCTCGGCACGCCCGCGACACGCGCGGCGATCATCGAGGGGCTCGTGTGGGAGAAATACATCGTGCGCCACGGCAAGGAACTGGTGCCGACGACCAAGGCGTTCCTGCTCATCGCGCTGCTGCGCGGCATCGGCGTGAATGAACTGTGCCTGCCCGAGCTGACCGGCGACTGGGAATTCAAGCTGCGCCAGATCCAGCGCGGGCAGTTGGACCGCCCGCAGTTCATGGACGAGATCGCCGCGATGACGCGCGAGATCGTCAACCGGACGAAGGGTTACAAGGGCGAGATCGAGATCGAGGGTCCGCCCATCCGCGCGAAGTGCCCCAAGTGCGGCGGCGGGCTCAAGGAGACGTATCGCAACTTCAAGTGCACGGCGAAGAAGTGCGATTTCTACGTGCCCATCTTTGTGGCCGGCCGCATCTTCGAGCCGGAGGAGGTGGAGGAATTGCTGACGAAGGGAACCATCGGGCCGCTCGACGGCTTTCGCAGCAAGATGGGCCGGCCGTTCTCGGCGATCCTCAAGCTCTCGCCCGCGCCGGACTTCAAGACCGAGTTCGACTTCGGCCCGCAGCCGGATGGCGAGACGGAAGCGGTGGACTTCACCGGACAGGAGCCGCTCGGCGCGTGCCCGAAGTGCGGCGCACGCGTGTTCGACCACGGCATGAACTTCATTTGCGAGAAGGCCACCGGGCCGACTCGCTCGTGCGACTTCCGCATGGGCAAGGTGATTTTGCAGCAGCCCATCGAGCGCGCGCAGGTGGTGAAGCTGCTCGCGGAGAAAAAGACCGACCGGCTCGACAAGTTCATCTCCAAGAAAAACAACCGCGCGTTCAAGGCGTTCCTCGTGCTCAAGGACGACGGCAAGGTGGGCTTTGAGTTCGAAAAGCGCGAGCCGCGCGCGGGCAGGGAGCGCAAGCCGAAGGAGCCGGAACCGAAGCTCGATTTCACCGGGCAGACGCCGCTTGGCAAGTGTCCCAAGTGTGACGCGAACGTCTTCGAGGGGCCGGAGCACTACGTTTGCGAGCGCCGGCAGGCGGCCGAGCGGCCGTGCAGCTTCCGCACGGGCAGGGTCGTGTGCCAGCAGCCCGTCTCGCGCGAGCAGGTTGCAAAGCTGCTCGACAAGGGCCGCACCGATGTGTTCACGAAGTTCATCTCGAAGGCCGGCCGGCCGTTCAGCGCGTCGCTCGTGTTGCAGGAGAGCGGCAAGGTCGGGTTCGAGTTCGCAAATCCAAGCGACTGAAACAGCGCGTCACTCCTCACTTCGCGGCGACGTTGGTGAGCTTGATCACATCGCCGGCCTTGAGCGGGATGTCCTGCGCGCCCTGCTTCACCTTGCGGCCGTCGGCGGCGAGGGTCTGCGCGCCGCGCATGATCTGGATGGACTTGAGGGCGAGGTCCACCTCGGCGGTCTTGCTCGCGGCGTAGAGCTTCATGCCCTCGGCGTAGGGAAGTTGCTTCGCCACGCCCGTCGCGGAATCGATGAAGGTCACGACGGCCGTCTTCGCAACGCTCGACGCGGCGCCCACGCCCGCCTTCACCGCGGTGGTCGCGGTGGTTGTTGCGACCTTGCCGGAGACGACGGCCGTCTTCGTTGCGACTTTGCCGGTGGTGGTGACGGTCTTGGTGAGGAGGGAGCCGGTGGTGGAAATCGCGGTGGACGTGCTCGAGCAGGCGGCGAGCGCCATCGCCGCGACCATCGAAGCCAGGGCCAGAACGGGTCCGATTGTCCTCGTCGTGGTCGTCGTCCCCGGTCTCGAACCGGCGAGTCGGCCGCCGAAATCGCGAGGCGGAGGACGAGGGCGACGAGGAGGACGGTTTGAGTTCATGCGAGTTCGAGGAGGCTGACTTCCGGCCGGCAATTGAAGCGAAGCCCGTGCAGGTTGCCGACGCCCTTCGTGATGTGAATCCAGCGGTCGTTCCAGCGGTGCAGGCCGCGCACGAACCGGTGGTCGTGCACCGGTGCGAGCGGCGTGCCGAAGAACGGCACTTCCAACTGCCCGCCGTGTGTGTGGCCGCAAAGCACGAGCGACCACGGGTGCGCCTTGAGCGCGTCCTTGCCGTCGGGATTGTGCGAGAGGCAGATGATGTCGCGGTCGTCCGCGGGCTTCACGCCGGCGAAGGCCTCGCCGGCTTTCAACTCTTGCGCCCACAAGTCGCCGGTGCCGACGATCGTGAGTTTGCGGCCGCGCGCGGTGAGTTCGACGGAGCGGTTGTGAAGCACCTCGACCCGCGCGGCGGTGAGCATCGAGCGGACGTTGGAGGTGTCGGCGTAGCCGCCGTGATGGCCGAGCACCCGGTGGCGGGCCTGGCTTGCGGCGTGAAACCAGCCGGACTCGTTGCGCAACTGGCGCAGGGTCTTGTCCCGCGCCCCGCTGTAAGCGCGAGCCGCCCACGAACCTCCATCGTGATTGCCGAACGTGGCGAAGGTCGGCGCGGCATCGGACAATCTTTTGAGGATTGTGCCGTAAGCCTCAAACTGCTCGAACTGGTGCGTGATGAAATCCCCCGTGAGGCAGACAAGGTCGGGTTGCTGTGCGAGGGCGAGTTCGACCGCGGAGTTCACGAGCGAAAGCGGAACGACGGGCGAGGCGTGGAAGTCGGAGAGTTGCAGCACGCGGAGCATCGGGCGGGCGCCGTTCGACAGCGGGACGCGCACGTTCGAAAGCTTGAGCCACGGAGGCTCGACGAACCGCATCCACGCCGCGCCGGCGGCACCGGCGACCGCGGCGCAGGCAAGCCCCTTGAACACGCGCCTTCGTGTCAGGAACCGGCTGGGTTTCGGGGCGGCTTCGGCCACTGACCGCAGGATACCGTTCCTGCGCACGGGGTAAAGCCCGCGTTCGGCGGGCCGCCCGGCGCTCATCGGGCAGCCGTATTCTTACGGCCGTGCGTGGGCAGCCCCACGGCTCGCAAGCCGCGCATTGGGACCAGAAACCAGGACGGCCACCCCTCACCCCATCTCTCTCCCCTCGTCGGACGAGGGGAGAGGGTGCCCGAAGGGCGGGTGAGGGGTGGTCGGGCCACAGGTTCATGGAGAGGGGAACCGGCAAATATTCCTCGCGGGACATCGTCTGAGTTCGCATGATATGGGCGTGACATCCATCGAGCGGACCATCGAGGTGAAATGGCGCCACCGCGTCTTCTTCACGGAGCACGTGTTTCGCCCGGCGAACCCGCTGTTGCGCGATGTGCTGGTGAACGGCGAGGACAAGGAGCCGCGGAAGGCGCTCGTGGTGCTCGACGAGTCGCTCGCGCAATCGCAGCCGCAGCTTGTGCGCGCGGTCGAGAACTATTTCTCGACGTTCGGCCACGACATCCGGCTCGTCTGCCCGCCGATGATCGTCGAGGGGGGCGAGCGGGTGAAGAACTCCTATTTTCACGTGAGCGAGGTGCAGTCGCACCTCGACCGTTTTCACATTGACCGGCACAGCTACGTGATCGGGGTCGGCGGCGGCGCGCTGCTGGACATGGTGGGGCTTGCGGCCGCGACGGCGCACCGCGGGTGCCGGCATGTGCGCATCCCGAGCACGACCCTGTCGCAGGACGACTCGGGCGTGGGCGTGAAAAACGGGATCAACGCGTTTGGAAAGAAGAACTTCATCGGCACGTTCGCCCCGCCGTTTGCGGTCATCAACGACTTCACGCTGCTGGAGTCGCTCTTGCCGCGCGACAAGCGCGCGGGTTACGTGGAGGCGGTGAAAGTGGCGCTGATCCGCGACCGCGAGTTTTTCGAATTGATTGAGCGGGACGCGGCGCGGCTGCGGGAGTTCGAGCCGGACGCGATGCGACGGCTGATCGAACGGTGCGCGGAGTTGCACGTGAACCACATCGCAACGGGCGGCGACCCGTTCGAGTTTGGCTCGGCCCGGCCGCTGGATTTCGGGCACTGGGCGGCGCACAAGCTCGAGCAGCTTTCCGACTATCGCATCCGCCACGGCGAGGCGGTCGCGGTGGGCATCGCGCTGGACACGGTGTATTCGCGGCTGAAGGGGTTTCTCGACGCGGCGAGTTGCGAGCGCGTGCTGGTGCTGCTCGAATCGCTGGGCTTCGAGTTGTTCGCGGGCGAGCTGCTGCACACCGACTCCGGCGGCGCGCGCATCCTGCTCAAGGGCCTGGAGGAATTCCGCGAGCACCTGGGCGGCCAGCTCACCATCACGCTCCTGCGCGGCATTGGCGAGGGTTTCGAGGTTCATGACATGACGTTCGCGAAGGTCATGGAGGCCATTTGCGAGCTCGAGCAGCGGCACGCCGGCCATGAGCGCAAAGTCATCTTCGCGCTCGGGTGACGCAAGCAGCCACCGCCCCGGGTTTTTCCTGACCGGATGAAACGCACCGCCGTCCTGAACGTCGTCGGACTCACGCGTTCACTCCTTGGGGAGCACACGCCGAGCATCTCGAAGTTCCTCAAGACCGGCGCGCTGGCCCGGATCAAGCCGGCGCTGCCCGCGGTGACGTGCACGGCGCAGTCGGACTACCTCACGGGCACGCTTCCGTCGGAACACGGCGTCGTCGCGAACGGGTGGTTCAACCGCGAACTGGGGGAGGTGCATTTCTGGAAGCAGTCGAACCGCGTCGTGCGCGGCCGCAAGCTCTGGGACGACGTGCGGGCGGCGGAGCCGGGCTTCACGTGCGCGCAGCTTTTCTGGTGGTTCAACATGCAGACGAGCGTGGACTGGGCGATCACGCCGCGGCCGTTGTATCTGGCGGACGGTCGCAAGGTGTTCGACATCCACACCTCGCCGCTCAAGCTGCGCGCCGCGATCAAGGACTCGCTCGGCGAGTTTCCGTTCCCCGGTTTCTGGGGCCCGGTGGCGGGATTGGACTCTCCGGCGGGCGGGCCGGATTGCGCCACGCGGTGGATTGCGGCATCGGCGCGCTGGATCGAGCTGGAGTTCGCGCCGACGCTGAGCCTCGTCTATCTGCCGCACCTTGATTACAACCTGCAGCGCCTCGGCCCGCATCATCCGGGCATCGCGCAGGACCTGCTCGCCGTGGACATGATCGTTGGCGGCCTGCTGAGCTTCTACGAACAGCGCCGGGTGCAGGTGCTGCTGCTCAGCGAATACGGGATCACGAGCGTCCAGACGCCGGTCCACCTCAACCGGCTGTTCCGCGAACAAGGCTGGCTCGCCGTGAAGGATGAGCTCGGGCGCGAGACGCTCGACTTCGGCGAGAGCAGGGTCTTTGCGGTTGCGGATCATCAGGTCGCTCACATTTACGTGAATGATCGCTCGATCGAACCCGCCGTGCGCGGACTGCTGGCGGGGCAGCATGGAATCGCCGAGGTCCTCGGGGCCGATGCGAAGGCTGCGGCGGGACTCGACCACGAGCGCGCGGGCGACCTCGTGGCCGTTGCGAAGGAGGACGCGTGGTTCACCTACTATTACTGGCTGGAGGACGATCGCGCGCCGGACTTCGCGCGGACGGTGGACATCCACCGCAAGCCGGGCTACGACCCCGTCGAGCTCTTCACGAACCCGGAGCTTTGCTGTCCGAAGCTGCAGGTCGCCTGGCGGTTGATGAGGAAGAAACTCGGCTTCCGGATGCTGATGGACTTGATCCCGCTGGACGCGCGGCTCGTGAAGGGCTCGCACGGCTGCCGGCCGCGGAACACGGACGACTGGCCCGTGCTCATCTCATCCCGTCACGACTTGTTGGGGAAGGAGGAGCTCGCCTCGACGGAAGTCTACGAGGCAATCCGCAGGCATGTTCTGGAAGGAAAGTAGCCGCAACGCTGCAGGCCGGCGCCATCGACGGGACTTCGCCCGGCTACTGGCCCCGCTCCGCCTCACGCGGCGCAGGGCGTTCCTTGCCGACCTTGGCACCGGCAATCAGCCAGAATGGCGCGATGACCGACACGGTGAGCACACCGACACTGCCGCCGAATTTCTCGCCGGGACGATGAGGGGACCCTTGAAATGGCGCATCATGCGCCCATGCCTTCCTCGAAGGAGCCCGTGGCGAGGGGGAAGCAGAGGTGGTCGCGAACGTAGGCGATGCCGTTCGAGCTCGCGGCATCGAGGTCGCGATACGCGCTCTCGGCCTCGACAATGAGCGGCGCGGTCTTCCGGCCCATCGCGGCGCAGTAGCGGCGGGGATACCCGATGTCCACAAGCATCTCGGCGTAGCGGACCATGTTGAGTTCGCCGCTCGGCAGGTCGGTGAATTGCATCGCGCGGTTCGGCCAGTGGCCGTCCATCTTGCGCAGCGGCACGCCGCCGCGAATGACGAAGTTCTTCACGTGGCAGGCGTAGACGCGGTTGGCGACCTTGCGAAAGCGCGTCTCCCAATCCTCGCCTTCCCAGCAGTGCGAGGGGTCGGCATTGACGCCGAGGCAGGGGTCGTCGTTGCAAATCTTGACGAGCAGGTTGAAGTCGTCCGCGCACATCGCGGCGGTGCCGGGGTGGATTTCGTGGCAGAGCTTGATGCCGAGCGAATTCGCGTGCTTGCGGAGCTTGGCCGTTTTTTTGACGAAGCGGTCATTGCCCTCGGCGAGCAGGTCGTATTTGCCGGACTTCACCTTTGGGTCAGGTCCCGCCCAGAAACCCCACGGATAGCCGGTGGCAAGTTCCCACCCGTGCGAGACGCCCCAGAACATGGGCATGATCTTCACGCCAAGTTCCGCGGCGATGTCCATCAGCTTGAGGAGGTAGTTCTCGTGCCATTTCTCGACTTGTTCGGGGGACTGCTTGGCGACGTCCGGGCCGATGAAAGGATGGCCGGATTTGGTGCCCGTCCACGCGCTGGTATGGACCCAAAACGGGCAGTGTGCCGAGATGCCGTCGAGCACAAGTCCGCGCGAGGTGAAGGCGTCGCGGATTTCCTGGACGGGGCGGAAGAGCTTGCCGCCGTTGAGCATGTAGTTGCTGGGCTGGGCGCCGCGCGCGCCGGACTTCTTGGCAAAGTCGAGGAAGCCTTCAAGGCCCTTGCCGCCATGTTGCGCACCTTCAACGCTTGCGTGGTAGATGGTCTGTGCCATGTGATTCCCGTGGTTGAGTCAGGCTTGGAACGCGCAGAGACATACCGGGGGGCAGGGTGAATTGCAATCTGCAAAATGCCGTGACGAACCTGAATTGCAGTGGACTGGTCAGGCCGACAGCCGGTTGCCCGTTCCCGAAACCCCGGCTGAAAACCGGTGTTCCCCCCCCCCCCCCCCCCCCCCCCCCCGCCCACGTCACACCACCACCCCCCCCCCCCCCCCCCCCCCCCCCCCCCGGCGCCGGGAAAAATGTTGACCACGCACATCACCCTCCTAACATCCGCCACCATGTTCGCCAAAGTCCGACCACAGCTCCTCCCGGTCGCAGCCGTGTTCGCCATCCTCTCGATGCCGGCCACGGCTGCCGATGCCGTCAAGTTGACGGAGGGCGAGAAGTCGGTCCGCGTCGAACTCAACGGCCAGTTGTTCACCCAGTATCACTTCAAGGATGTCCCGCGCCCCTATTGCTACCCGGTCATCGGCCCCGGCGGCGTGCACATGACCCGGCACGCCCCGATGAAGAAGGTCGAGAACGAGGATCCCGATCATCCGCACCACCGCGGCCTCTGGTATGCGCACGGCGCGGTCAATGGCTCTGATTTCTGGGCGGAGGGCGCGAAGTCCGGCAAGACGGTCCACGTGAAGTTCCTCGAACTGAAGTCCGGCGACAAGGTCGCGACGCTCCGCTCGGCGAACAAGTGGGTCACGATCGAGGGCAAGACCGTCTGCACCGACGAGCGCACGATGCGGTTCCACGCCGACCGCACGATCGACCTCGACATCACTTACATCGCGAGCGAAGGCGAGGTCGTCCTCGGCGACACCAAGGAAGGTTCCTGCTCCATCCGGCTTGCGGAGACCATGCGGCTCAAGCCGAACAAATTCAACGCAGGCAAGCCCACCGGCCAGATCGTGCTGAGCACGGGCGTGACCGGGGCGCAGACCTGGGGCAAGCGCGCTGCGTGGTGCGATTATTACGGCCCGAACGAGGGCAAGACCGTCGGCGTCGCCATCTTCGACCACCCGTCGAATCCCAAGCACCCCACGTGGTGGCACGTGCGCGACTACGGCCTGTTTTCGGCGAACCCCTTTGGCGTGCACGACTTCGAGAGCAAGCGCGCCGAACCCAACCTCGGCGACATCAAGATCGAAGCCGGCAAATCGCTCACGTGGAAATATCGCTACTACTTTCACGAGGGCGACGAAAAGCAGGGCAACGTCGCCGCCCGATACGCGGACTGGACCCAATCTGGCAAGTAGTTGTTTTCGAATCGACACCTCCCTCAACCAGCCACCCCAACCCCTCATGAAATACTTCAATCGTCGCGGATTCCTCAAGGCGTCCGCAGCCGCCGGCACTGTGTTCTACATTGCGCCCACCGCTTGGGCGCAGAAGAGCCCGGGCGACACGCTCGGCGCGCTCGTCGTCGGCTTTGGCGGACGCGGCGGCTCGCACATCAGCGGCATGAACGCCCTCAAGGACCGCGGCGTGCAACTGCGCGCGCTGTGCGACGTGGACGACAAGATTCTCCGCGGTGGCGTGGACGCACAGGACAAGAAGGGCATCAAAGTCACCGCCTACACCGACATGAGGAAGGCGTTTGAGAACAAGGACATCGACCTCGTGTGCATCGCCACGCCGAACCACTGGCACGCGCTGGCGTCCATCTGGGCGATTCAGGCGGGCAAGGATGTTTACGTCGAAAAACCCGTCTCGCACAACGTCTGGGAAGGCCGCCAGATCGTGAACGCGGCGCGCAAATACAAGAAGATCGTGCAAACCGGCACGCAGAGCCGCTCCTCGCGCGCGGGCATCGGCGAGGCCGTCAAGTGGGTGCAGGCCGGCAACCTCGGGAAGATTCTCATCGCCCGCGGCACCTGCTACAAGCCGCGCGGGAGCATTGGCAAGAGCGACGCGCCCCATCCGATTCCCGCGGGAATTGACTTCGACCTGTGGTGCGGTCCCGCGCCGAAGGACGAGCTTCGCCGCAAGAAGCTGCACTACGACTGGCACTGGGTGTGGAACTACGGCAACGGTGACCTCGGCAACCAGGGCATCCACCAGATGGACATCGCCCGCTGGTTCACCGGTGAAATGGAACTCAGCCCCCGCGTGTGGAGCACCGGCGGCCGCCTCGGTTACGTGGATGACGGCGAAACCGCCAACACGCAAATCGTCTATCATGACTACCCAAAGGCGCCGCTCATCTTCGAAGTCCGCGGCCTCCCGTCCGCCAAGGGCGCGCGCAACATGGATAACTACCTCGGCTCTTCCGTCGGCGTGGTCATCCACTGCGAAGGCGGGCGCGTGCTCGTGCCCAACTACACCGGCGCCACCGCGTTCGACAAGGACGGCAAGGAAATCAAGAAGTGGAGCGGCGCCGTGGACCACTTTGCGAACTTCCTCGACGCCGTCCGCAGCCGGAAGACCGAGGACCTGCACGCCGACATCCTCGAAGGCCACCTCAGCAGCGCGCTCTGCCACACCGGCAACATCTCGTATCGCCTCGGCCAGAAGGCCGCGCCCGGCGAAATCCGCGAGAAGATCAAGGGCGACCGCGACGCGCAGGCCACCTTCGACCGCATGGTCGAACACCTCAAGGCCAACGAAGTGGACGTGAACACGGACAAGCTCACCCTCGGCCCCGTTCTGACGATGAACCCCAAGACAGAAAAGTTCACCGGCAACGCCGACGCGGACAAAATGCTCACGCGCGACTACCGCAAGCCGTTCGTCGTGCCGGAGAATGTGTGAGCGGAAAACGAATGGTCAATGCATCCGGCTGGAGTTCGGCGAAGCGACGCGGGAGACGCAAAGGAGCGCAAAGTCTTTGGGATCCGGGCTTCCTGCCTCCGCCGCCCGTGCTTGCGGTTGCGCGAAGCGCCGTAGTTTGAGAGAACTGGCCGCGACATGAAGAAACTCCTTCTCGCCTTCGCCTTCACCCTTCTCGCCGGTCCCGCCGCCCCCGCCGCCGACGCGCCCAAGCTGCCCGCCGGCTTCAAGCTGCTTTACGAGCAGGACTTCGCGAAGCCCGACGCCATCAAGCAGTTCGTCTTCAGCGACCCGAAGGCGTGGCGCATGGCTCGCGACGGCGACAAGGGCTCGCTCGAACTCCACAAGCAGAGCGATTACAAGCCCGCGAACCGCTCGCCGTTGAACATCGCGCTCATTGCGGACCGGCAGTTCGGGGACTTCGTGCTCGAGGTCGAGTTGCTCTCGACCAAGAAGCCCTACGGCCATCAAGACATGTGCCTCTTCTTCGGCTTCGTCGAACCGCAGAAGTATTACTACAACCACATCGCCGTGGCTGCGGACCCGAACGCGCACAACATCTTCATCGTGAACGAGGCGCCGCGGAAGAACTTCGCGAAGGAAACCACCAAGGGCGTGACGTGGGGCGAGAACGAGTGGCACAAGGTCCGCATCGAGCGCGACACGAAGGCCGGCACCATCAAGAGCTACTTCAACGACTTCTCCAAGCCCATCATGCTCGCGGAGGACAAGACCTTCGCGAAGGGCCACATCGGCTTTGGTTCGTTCGACGACGTGGGCAAGGTCGGCCGCATCCGCATCTGGGGTCCGTCCGTCGAGACGGCGAAGACGGAATTCTTCAAGTCCGCCGCGCCGTGAACGGTCGGGATTGTCCCGGCGCGTGGCAGGTTAGTTTTCCAGACCTTTCGGCTTGCCGAAAATGACGGAGGCGATGATGGCCTGCCGCGCCGCCGCTGGATTCCTCCACGGTGAAACCGCGCGTCCGGCCGTCCTGCCGGAACCCATTCCCGAGGGCAGCCCGAAGTCCGGCGTGTGCTTCTCGGTTTGCGCGTTCACCTGCTGCATCCGCGAGGTCACCGCTGACTCGATGGATGCGGCGCGCGCGAGGGCTTCGGCTGATTCCTGCATCGAGCCGCCGCGGGCCGTCCGCTCGCCGCCGCGCGCGTAGGCTGTCGCGGATTCGCGCATCGGCGCGAGGCGCGCGGCTTGCGCCTCCATCTCTTCCTGCTCGTATTCGATGCGGGTGGCGACAGGCTGCGCGACAGGGGGCTGCGGGATTGGCGGTGGCAGCTTCGGCGGCGTCGGAGCCGGCGGGGCGGGTTCCTCGCCGAGTATGCGCTTGAGTTCGGCTTCCCAATCGAGCTCACGCGAGCCTTGGGGTGTCGTGGATGGTGGAATTGGCGGCGCCGCGTTGCGGCGGGGCGAGGCGGGCGCATCGTCGTCCTCGGGCGACCAGGTTTGCTGTTCTTCCTTCGATTTGTTCCGGTTTTGGAGCCACGTGGAGATGCCGCCGATGATCGCCATCGCCAGCAGAATCCAGATGTTGTCCCCGGCGGCGAGCATCGGGACCGCTTGCACGTCGGCGGCGGCGTGGAATGCGGGGTTCATCGTGTCAACTCCGGCTTGGCTCCGCTGGCGGATCCGACGCGGCACAACTGATCAAGCATCCCGGCGAAAAGTTCGCCAAGCTCCGTCAATTCTTCGGCAATGGGCGCGTGCGCGAGTTGATCTTCCGCCTTGCTGGGGTCAAAGAACCGGCTCATGGGCTTGGGCGCGGGTGGGTCAGGGCTTGGGCGCGGCGCCCGCGCCGGCGATGCTTTCGCGCATGCCGGTGTCGGACTGGATGTTCTTCATTTTGTAGTAGTCCATCACGCCAAGGTTGCCGCTTCGGAAGGCCTCGGCCATTGCGAGCGGAACCTGAGCCTCGGCTTCGACCACGCGCGCGCGCATCTCGGCCACGCGCGCAATCATTTCCTGCTCGGTCGCCACGGCGGCGGCGCGGCGGACTTCGGCCTGCGCCTGCGCGACGAGTTTGTTCGCCTCGGCCTGCTCGGCTTGGAGCTTGGCGCCGACGTTTTCGCCGACGTCCACGTCCGCGATGTCGATCGAGAGGATCTCGAACGCCGTGCTGGCGTCGAGCGCCTTGTCGAGCACGGTCTTGGAGATGCGGTCGGGATTCTCGAGCACGACCTTGTAGCTGTCAGCCGAGCCGATGGTGCTCACGATGCCCTCGCCGACACGCGCGACGATGGTCTCCTCGGTCGCGCCGCCCACGAAGCGCACGAGATTTGTGCGGACGGTGACGCGGGCCTTGGCCTTGACGATGATGCCATCCTTGGCCACGCCATCGATGGTGGTCTTGCCCGTGCCGGGGTTCGGGCAGTCGATGACCTTGGGGTTGACGGACGTCTTGACGGCCTCGAGCACGGTCTTGCCGGTGCCCTTGGTGGCGAGGTCGATCGCGCACGCGCTGTCGAAGGTGAGATGGATGCCGGCCTTCTTCGCGGCGATGAGCGCCTGCACGACCATCTCGATGCTGCCGCCCGCGAGGAAGTGCGTGGAAAGGTCGTCAATGGTCAACGGCAGCCCGGATTTCACCGCGGTGATGCGGGTGTCCACGACGTGGGCGACCGGGAGGCTGCGGAGCCGGAGGGCGACGAGTTCTTTGAAGGTGACCTTGGCTCCGGAGAACATCGCGCGGATGTAGATGAAGCCGAAGTTGAGGACGATGATGGCGGCGATCAGCGCGATCAAACCGCCGACACCCCAGCCGGCGGCTTTCAAAATGTCGGTCAGGGCGGCGAATTGGAGCAGTTCAGGATTCATGGGTTGGACTTGTGGGTTTTGGATTGGATGGCTGGGAAGTTACATCCGGCGCACGACCACGCGCATTCCTTCGGTGGCGACAACCTTTATGGCGGTGCCCTTCTCGATCAGGCCGCCTTCGGTCACCACGTCCACGCGCTGGCCGTTGATGACCGCCGTGCCGCTCGGGCGCAGGTTGGAATGGGTCACGCCGGTTTGATGGAGCAACTCGGGCCGCTCGGCGCCGAGTTCGCCGACGGTTTGCTGGGCGATGAAAATCCTCGCGTAGCGGCTGTCGGGAAAATACTTGAGCCACAGCGCGGTTCCGATTCCCAGGCCGGTCAAGGTCCCGAGCAGGACGAGGCCGCCCGTTTCGGTGCCGTAGTCGCGGAAGCTCAAGGCCACACCCGCAATCAGGCAGATGAACCCAATGATGCCTGCGATAAGCCCGGGCAGCACGGTTTCCAAAGCCAGCAGCACCGCGCCCGTGAGCAGCAGCACGACGATGGGCGCCGCACCCGGGGCGGCCTCGGTGAGTTGGCCCGTGCCGGCATTCGCAAGGGCGGCAGCCGTCAGCAACATGGGCGCGAACATAGGAGCCAAAACACACCAGGGCAAGATTCGTTTCAGGGGCGCGGCCATGACGTTCACCGCGGAGTGACCGGCCGCAACGGCTGTTGCTTGTCGCGTCGAAGCTCGTGCTGGGATTGGAGAATGGCGAGCTGCGTCGGTTCGTCCATGCCGGGCTGGTTGAGTTGCTGCGTCAATGCCGCGAGCCGCCGGTCGAGCGCGGCGTTGCGGATGCCCGTGAGCACATCCAGGAGTTGCTGCTCGGGATTCGGGATTCCATCGGCGCCGTTGGCGACGGCCTCGGTGGCGAGCGAGCGGCTGGTGTCGTCGCCGAGTTCGTCGAGCATTGCGGCAAGATGCGTCCAGCGGCCTTCGCGCTGCGCGGCGATTCGGACGGAGAGAATGTGCCGCGCGTCCGCATGCGCGAGCCACGTGGTGTCGAGGTGCGCCATCGCGAACGCCACAAGCTCGTCGTGAAGCAGCAACAGCCGCAGCAGCCAGAATTCCTGCGCATTGGGGCGGCTTGGCGGTCTGGCCGCTTCGGCCTGGGCGGGCGCATCCGCGGCGGCTCGCGGCGCGCCGAGGGTCGGCGGGCCTTTCTTGAATTCCGCGAGCACGGCGCCGGGGGGGACTCCGAGCCGGCCGGCCGTCTTTTGCGCGCAGTGCTGAAGCGTCACTTCGTCATTCGTCTTCCACGCGGCTTCCGCCATCGCGCGTTGCACGGCGGAGCGGCCCTTGTCGGTGTGGACATCGTTCGTGGCGCAGAGCCGGTTGAGGTAGTAGTCGAAGAACCCCTCGGCGCGGCGGATGAGTTCGGCAAATGCGGGACCGCCGTTCTGCTTGATGAAACTGTCGGGGTCGTGCGGCGCGGGCACTGTGGCGACGCGGATGGCGAGCCCGGCGGCGAGCAACGCGTCGAGCGCGCGGACGGTGGCGTTCTGGCCGGCGTTGTCGGCGTCGAAGCACAGCACGACTTCGTCCGCGTAGCGCTTGAGCAGGCGCGCGTGCTCGGCGGTGAGCGCGGTGCCCTGCGGGGCGACGACGTGCTGCACGCCGGACATGAAAATGGCGATCAAGTCGAGCTGCCCTTCGCAGATGATCGCGCAGTCTTTCTCGCTGATGGCGCGGTGCGATTTGTCGAGGCCGAAGCAGACGCGGCCCTTGCTGAAGATCGGCGTCTCGGGCGAGTTCACGTATTTCGCGGTCTTGTCGTCGCCGGCGAGGATGCGCCCGCTGAAGCCGATGACGCGCCCCTGCGCGTCGCAAATCGGAAAGATCAGCCGCCCGCGGAAGCGGTCGTAGTGGCCGTCGCCGCCGTCGCGTTTGAGGATGAGCCCACCCTGCTCGACGAGCGCGGCGTCGAAGCCCTTCCCGCGCGACCAGTTCACGGTGTCGTCCCATTTGTCGGGCGCGTAGCCGAGGCGGAAGAGCTTCACGGCATCGTCGGTCACGCCGCGGCGGGCGAGGTAATCGCGGGCGACCTGCCCGGCGGCGTCGTTGAGCAACGCGGCGTGCCAGCGCTGCGTGATCTGCTCGTGCATTTGCAGCAGGATGTCCTTCACGTGGCGCTGCTGTTGCGCGCCGGGCGACTGGTCGAACTCAATCGGGATGCGCGCCCGTTCGGCGAGCCGCCGCAGCGCGTCGGGAAACGGGATGTTCTCGTAGAGGCTGACGAACTTGAACACGTCGCCGCCCTTGTGGCAGCCAAAGCAGTAAAAAATCTGCTTCGAGGGATTCACGCTGAAGCTCGGCGTCTTCTCCCGGTGAAACGGACAGAGCGCGGAGAAGTTCGCGCCGGTGCGCTTCAACGGCCCGATGTAGGATTGCACGATCTCGACGATGTCGCTCGCGCCGCGGATCTGCTCCTTCGTGGATTCAGAGATGAAGCCGGCCATGAACGGGTGCTCGGGAAGGTCGCCTGCGCGGGCGCGCGGGCGCGGTCACTTGGGCGGCGCGTTGGTGGACGGCGCCGGCTTGGGCTTGCCGCCGTCGATGGCCTCCTCGACGAGCCGTTCGCGCCGGCGCCCCTCGCCGCTCGCGCGCAATTCCAAGCTGTCGTAAGGGGTGGACGTGATGAGCAGGAAGCTGGCGCGGGCGCGGATGAACTTGCCGGACTCGGATTCGGCGAAGACCTGATGCTGCACGGTGCTCCATGCCGGCAGCAACGCGATGCGGATGTCGCTCGCCGCGCGCTCGCGCTGGATGGCGATGACTGGCTCCGGTGTGTAGAGGCGCGAATTGAGGATCGCCAGCGCGGCCACCAGCATGCACCCGTAGCGCACGAGCGCCGCCACGATGCCCAGGGAAAACTCGTGCCGGCCGAAATAATCCGCCTCGAGCAGCTTGCCGCCGACCGCGCTCTTGAGCCAGATGAACGCGAGAAACACCAGCACCCCGAGGAACACGAACACGACGAGGTGACTCCAGAACAGACTCAGCTTGGTGAAGTTGGCCAGCCCGCGCGCCGACGGGCCGTTGACGAGCGCGTTCACCGCGATGATCGCCACCCACTGGCCAAGCGGCAACAGTTCCTCCGAGAGGCCGCGCTTCCTGCCGTTGCGGATCGCCACCAGCATCACCAGCACCACCAGCACGTCAAACCATGCGATCGCGAAGCCCTTGGAGGGCGCCGTCGCCGCGGGCGCGGCTTGCGTGGCCGCGGCGGCGAGGTGATACAGGAAATCCATCGCGGCAACCGTATCGGGGGGGTGCGCCGTTTGGAAGCTCCAAGACCAGCGGGCCCAAACCCACTGGTCCCGCAGCCCGACGCGGCCGGTCATCAGAACCGTTCGTCATTCCGATGAACAAAACTTCATTTTGTCCCGGGCGCGAAAAAAACCCTTGTGAAAGAAATCACGCTTCGTCACCTTGACCGCGCTTCCGGCCCAGACGGCTGGCTTTTGAGTGCGGGGAAACGATCCCCAAACCCTTTTTCGACAGCGCCATGTTGAAGTCCCTGCTCGCGGCGACCCTGCTGACGCTGCTTCCCATCACCGGGAGCGCGGCAGACAAGGCACCCGCCGCGCCCGTCCCGAAGCAGGACGCAACCCGCCGCACCGGCGCGGTCCAGGGCGACGCCGTGGCGCCCGTGACCGCAGACGGCGCGAATGCTGGTGCGCCGCAGCCTCCGAAAGCTGTCAAGCATCATGCCGAGGAAGCCGGGTTGTCGGCGAAGGCAGTGCCGCTGTTCGAGATCGGGCCGTTCGTTGTGACCAACTCGATGATGGTAACGTGGGTCGTGGCGGTCGGGCTCATCGTCCTTGCGCAGATGGCCACCAGCAAACAGCAGCTCGTTCCGTCGGGCTTGCAGAACTTCGTCGAGTGGATGGTTGGCAGCCTATACGAGTTCTTCGAGGGCATCCTCGGCGGGCACATGGCGAAGAAGACGTTTTGGTTCTTCGCGACCATCTTCATCTTCATCCTGTTCACAAACTGGTTCGGCTTGCTGCCGGGCGTTGGCACTGTCGGCTGGGGGGCGCACGCAGAAGGCAGCTTCATCCTGCCGAAATTTCACCACGTCGAGTCGCCCCTGCTGCGCGGTGGCAACGCCGACTTGAACATGACTTCGGCGATGGCGCTGCTGTTCTTCGTCCTGTGGATCGTCTGGTCCATCCAGGAAATCGGCGTCGTCGGTTTCCTCAAGCACATTTTCGGCGACGGCAAGGGCGGCATCTTCATGGTCGGCATCATGCTGTTTGTGGGCGTGCTGGAGGTCATCTCCATCGCGTTCCGGCCCGTGTCGCTGAGCTTCCGCCTCTACGGCAACGTGTTCGCCGGCGAGAACATCCTCGAGTCCATGACTGTGCTGGTGCCTTGGCTGGGCTGGGCGCTGCCGATTCCGTTTTACTTTCTCGAACTGCTTGTTGGCCTCGTGCAAGCGCTGGTGTTCGCGCTCCTGACCGCGGTGTTCACCGCGATGATGGTCGGCGACCACGCGCATGAGGAAGGCCACGAGGCGCATCACTAAACACTTTCAGCCGCCGGACCGTGGGCAAACCGCGGGGGCGGCTGATGTAACACAAAACACGAAAGGCAAAAACTATGCTGCCCATGTTTGCTGAAATGGGAGGATTGGTTCACGTCGGCCTGGCCGGTCTCGGCTCGGCCATCGGCGTGGGTCTCATCGGCATGAAGGCCGCCGAAGCCACGGGCCGCAACCCGGGCGCGGCGGGCGCGATCCGCAACCAGGCCATCTTGTTCGCGGCCTTGGCGGAGGCGATCATCTTCTTCGCCATCTTCCTCGTGAAGTAATCATCCCGGGCGCGGAGCAATCCGCGCCCGGCCACTTTTAACTGACCATGAACTCGATCTTCTTCCTCGCGGCCTCGGCGGCCGAGGGTGGCGGCCCGCTCGACGCGGTGACCAAGACCTTCGGTTGGAACCCGCAGATGTTCTTCTCACAGGTCGTCGCCTTCGTCATCGTGGCGCTCGTCCTCAAGAAGTTCGCCTACCAGCCCGTGCTCGACATGCTCGACGAGCGCAAGAAACGCATCGCTGAAAGCCTCGAAAACGCCGAGAAGATCAAGGCCGAGCTCGCCCGCACCGAGGCCGCGCGACAGGAGATTCTCGGCAAGGCCAACGCCGACGCGACGAAGTTCATCGAGGAAGCCCGGGCCGCCGCGGCGAAGGTGCTCGAGGTCGAATCACAGAAGGCCATCGCCACGGCCAACCAGATCATTGTCAAGGCCCGCGAGGCCAACGACGCCGAGCTGGCCCGCATGAAGGCCGAGTTGCGCCGTGAGATGGGCCGACTCGTCGTCGAGACCACCGGCAAGGTCGCCGGAAAGGTCCTCACCCTGGAAGACCAGCAGCGCCTCACGGAGGAGACGAACCGGCAGTTGGCCGCCTGATTCCGCATTCAGAATCCCGCACGCCGCATTTCAGTGAAAACCAGCAAACAAGCCCGGCGCGACGCCAAGCAGCTCTTTACGACCTGCCGCACCGCTGGCGTGCTCGACGAGGCGCGCGTCCGCTCCGCCGTCGCCGCGGTGATTGCGCAGAAGCCCCGCGGCTACGTGGCGATCCTGCATCACTTCCAGCGCCTCGTGAAACTCGACATCGCCCGTCGCACGGCGACCGTCGAGAGCGCGACGCCGCTCGCGCCCGACGCGCAGGCGCGCCTGACCGCGAGCCTCGTCACGCGGCACGGGGCGGGCCTCTCCACGCACTTCGCCGCCAACCCCGCTCTCATCGGCGGCCTGCGCATCAAGGTCGGCAGCGACGTTTATGACGGCAGCATCCGCGGCCGACTCGACGCGCTCGCAGACAGTTTCTGATCCCGGCCCCACCATCACTCTCAACTCTCAACACCCCGACCCTCAACACACCGTATGAGCAGCATCCTCCAGGAAATCGAAGCCCAGATCGCCGGCGTCAAGACCAGCGTCTCCCGCCAGAACGTCGGCACCGTCCGTGAAATCTCCGACGGCGTCGCCAAGATCGAGGGCCTCACCGACGCCATGCTCAACGAGATGCTCGATTTCGGCGGCGGCGTCATCGGCATCGCGCTCAACCTCGAGGAAACCGAAGTCGGCGCCATCGTCCTCGGCGATTACCTCGGCGTCCGCGAAGGCGCGGAAGTCAAGACCACCGGCAAGCTCCTCTCCGTGCCCGTCGGCAAGGGACTCCTTGGCCGCGTGGTGGACACGCTCGGCCAGCCCGTGGACGGCAAGGGGCCGATCGCCGCGACCACCTACTATCCGGTCGAAAAAATCGCGCCCGGCATCGTGAAGCGCAAATCCGTCAGCCAGCCCGTGCAGACGGGCATCATGGGCATTGACGCGATGATCCCGATCGGCCGCGGCCAGCGCGAGCTCATCATCGGCGACCGTTCGACCGGCAAGACCACGATCGGCGTGGACACGATGATCAACCAGGCCCGCATGAACAAAGTGGGCCGCGCTTCGAACGACCCGGCCTTCCGGCCTGTTTACAACATCTACGTGGCCGTCGGGCAGAAGCAGTCCAACATCGCCCGCGTCATTGCAGAACTCGAAAAGGCCGACGCGCTCGCGGACACCATCGTCGTGGCGGCCGGCGCCGACGCGCCCGCGGCAGCGCAGTATCTTGCGCCCTTCGCGGGCGCGGCGATGGGCGAATGGTTCATGGACAACGGCATGGACGCCCTCATCATCTACGATGACCTCTCCAAGCAGGCCGTCGCGTATCGGCAGGTGTCGCTCGTGCTCAAGCGCCCGTCCGGCCGCGAGGCGTATCCGGGCGACGTCTTCTACCTGCACTCGCGCCTGCTCGAGCGCAGCGCGCGCGTGAACGAGGCCAACGGCAACGGCTCACTCACCGCGTTGCCCATCATCGAGACGCAGGCCGGCGACGTCTCGGCCTACATCCCCACGAACGTCATCTCGATCACCGACGGGCAGATTTATCTGGAAACGGATTTGTTCTACCAGGGCATCCGGCCCGCCATCTCGGTCGGTCTGTCCGTGAGCCGCGTCGGTTCGGCCGCGCAAATCAAGGCGATGAAGCAGGTCGCCGGCAAGATCAAGCTCGACCTCGCGCAGTTCCGCGAGCTGGCGGCGTTTGCGCAATTTGGCTCCGACCTGGACGCCAAGACGCAGGCCACGCTCGAGCGCGGCAAGCGCATCGTCGAGCTATTCAAGCAGGACCAATACAACCCCATCCCCGTCGAAATCCAGGTGGCCGTGCTCTGGACGATGCAAAACAACCTGCTCGACGACGTGGCGGTGGAGAAGGTGAAGGACTTCCAGAAAAAGCTCACCGACTTCCTCACGACGCGCAAAGAGAAGCTGCTCACGACCATCCGCAATGAGAAGGCCGTCGGCGACGCCATTGCCGCGGAATTGAAGACGGCCGTGGCGGAATTCAAGCAGACGTATCGGTAACCCTGCCGCTTGGCGCCCCGCCTTTCTCAAACCAACCGATGCCCAGCACACGCGACATCCGCCGACGCATCAAGTCGGTCAAGAACACGGCCCAGATCACCAAGGCCATGCAGATGGTTGCGTCGTCCAAGATGCGCAAGGCGCAGCTCGCCGCGCTCGCGGGGCGGCCTTATGCCGCGCTCATGAACGATGTGCTTGCTGCCGTGAGCGAGGGCGCGGGCGACTTTAGCCACCCGTTGATGGAGGCGCGGCCGGTCCAGCGACGCGCCGTCATCCTCATCAGCACCGACAAGGGCTTGTGCGGCGCGCTCAACTCGAACCTGCTCCGCGAGGCGGCGAAATTCGACAAGGACACGACCGTTTACATCTGCGCGGGCAAGAAGGGCGGGCAGTTCATCCACCGCACCAAGCGCCAGCTCGCAGCCGAGTTTACCTACAAGGACGCGCCCTTGTTCAGTGAAGCCCGCGCGATTTCGCGGTTCGCCCAGGACCTCTTCCTCAAGGGCGAGGCGGATTCCGTCGAGGTGATCTACACGAACTTCATCAACACGCTCACGCAAAAGCCCGAGGTGCGGCCGCTGCTGCCCATCGGCAAGATTTCCGCGCTCGAGGCGGGCGTCGGCGGCGAGAACGCGCCGACCGGCGAGTTGAAGAAGTCCGAACGGGATTACCTGTTCGAGCCGGACGCCGGCGCCGTGCTTGGCAACATGCTGCCGCACTACGTCAACTTTCAGGTCTATCAATTCCTGCTCGAGGCGAAGGCCAGCGAGCACAGCGCGCGCATGGTCGCGATGAAGAACGCGACCGACAACGCCAAGCAGATCATCAAGGACCTCACGCTCGAATACAACAAGCTGCGCCAGGCGAACATCACCAAGGAACTCCTCGAAATCACCACCGCCCAGATGGCGATGGGCTAGGCGCCGATTGAATTCAAATCCCGGATTCCCCAGTTGAAATCCCAGCTATGAACAAAGGCAAAATCGTCCAGATCATCGGTCCCGTCGTGGACGCCGAATTCACCGGCGCCCTTCCGGCCATCTACAACGCCCTCACCGTCGAATACGACATGCCCGGCGCCGGCCGCGCCAGGCTCACGCTGGAGACACAGCAGCACCTCGGCGACAACTGGATCCGCGCCGTCGCCATGAGCACCACCGAGGGGCTCAAGCGCGGCATGGAACTCACCGACACCGGCGCGCCCATCTCCATGCCCGTCGGCGAGGGCGTCATGGGCCGCGTCTTCAACGTCACCGGCGACGCCGTCGACGAGCAGGGCCCCGTGCGCGCCGACCGGTTCAACTCCATCCACCGCTCCGCGCCGCCGCTCGTGGACCAGACCACCAGCCCGCAGATTCTCACCACCGGCATCAAGGTCATCGACCTCATCTGCCCGTTTCTCAAGGGCGGCAAGGTCGGCGCGTTCGGCGGCGCCGGCGTCGGCAAGACCGTCGTCATCATGGAACTCATCAACAACATCGCGAAGCTGCACGGCGGCATCTCGATGTTCGCGGGCGTCGGCGAGCGCACCCGCGAGGGCAACGACCTCTACAACGAGATGATCGAGGCCGGCGTCATCAAGGTCGAAAAGGACGAGAAGGGTCATCCGAAGAAGGGCTCCAACGGAATGCCCATCATCAAGGAAGGCTCCAAGATCGGCCTCGTTTACGGCCAGATGAACGAACCGCCGGGCGCCCGTCTCCGCGTCGCGCTCTCCGCGCTCGCCGTGACCGAGTATTTCCGCGACGAAAAGAACCAGGACGTGCTCCTGTTCGTGGACAACATCTTCCGCTTCTCGCAGGCGGGCTCCGAGGTGTCCGCGCTGCTCGGCCGCACGCCGAGCGCCGTCGGTTACCAGCCCACGCTGGCCGCCGAGATGGGCAACCTCCAGGAACGCATCACCTCGACCAAGAAGGGCTCCATCACGAGCTTCCAGGCCGTGTATGTGCCCGCGGACGACCTCACCGACCCCGCGCCGGCGACGACCTTCGCGCACCTCGACGCGACCATCGTGCTCGAGCGCTCCATCGCCGAGCTCGGCATCTACCCCGCCGTGGACCCGCTCGCATCCAACTCGCGCGCCCTCACACCGGACATCGTCGGGCAGGAACACTACGACGTCGCCCGCGGCGTCCAAAAAGTGCTTCAACGCTACAAGGACCTCCAGGACATCATCGCGATTCTCGGAATGGATGAACTCTCGCCAGAGGACAAGCTCACCGTGTTCCGCGCGCGCAAGATCCAGAAGTTCCTCAGCCAGCCGTTCTCGGTGGCCGAGGTGTTCACGGGCCGTTCCGGCAAGCAGGTGCCCGTGGCCGACACCGTCCGCGGATTCAAGGAAATCCTCGACGGCAAGCACGACGCCGTCGGCGAGAACGACTTCTACATGAAGGGCGGCATTGACGAGATCAAGGAATGACGTCCACTTACGAACTGCGTTTTACGCATGACGTAACGAGTGATGCGTAACGCGTAACCAGAGCACCCATGGCCACGCTCAAACTCGAAATCGTCACGCCCGAGGCGAAGATCTACTCCGAGGACGTGGACATGGTCACGCTGCCCGGCATTGAGGGCGAGCTCGGCATCTATCCGCAACACGTTCCGCTCATGACGCAGGTCGTGTCCGGCGAAATCATCGCACGCAAAGGCGGGCAGGACCACCATCTCGCCGTCGGCGATGGCTTCGTTGAGATCACCGGCGACCGCGTGGCCATCCTCACCGACATGGCGATGAAGGCCGACGACATTGACGAGGCGAAGGCCGAGGAAGCCCGCAAGCGCGCCGAGTCACGATTGCAGGAGAAGCTCACCGGCGAGGAAACCGCGTCCGTCCAGGCCGCGCTCGCGCACTCGCTTGCTCAACTCCACGTCAAGCGCCGACAGCGCAAGTAGTGGAGCGCGGAGTCCATCACCGCGAGTTCGAATCCGGCCGCGCTGTCATCATGCCTGTGGCGGCAACGGTGGCCGGAAGTTCCGGCTCCGCCGGATTGTCACCGCCCGCCAGCCGAGCAGCGTCGCGACGAGGGGCGGAACCATCCACGGGATGACTTCGCCGCCCCCGGCGAGCGCGGGAGTTGCGGGCATCCCAATCAGGCTACGCTCAACTCATGGTGCGCCGCAACATGCTCCTTCACCTCGGCTGCGTAGGATTCGGCAAGCCGCTCCGTCACGGTCGCGCACCCGACTCGAAAACGCTGCCCGTCAATCGCGCACACCGGCGCGATGCCCTTCGTCGTGCCGCTCAAGAAACACTCCTCGAATCCGGCGAGGTCCGCCGCGCTCACGCGCTTCTCCGCCGCCTTCACGCCGGCGCGCGGCGCGACCCGATCCAGGATGAACCGCCGCGTGATGCCCGACAGAATCCCCGCCTGCAGCCGCGGCGTGACGAGCGTGCGTCCCTTGACGAAGAACACGTTCGACACCGCGGCCTCGGTGATTTCGCCCCGCAAGCTCGTCATCACCACCTCGTCCGCGCCCCGCGCGAGCGCCTCGCGGAGGCAGAGCAGGTTGTTGAGGTAGTTGCCCGTCTTCCACGCGGGATTGAGCGTGAGCGGGTGGTTGCGACGCAGCGCCGTGGCGAGGCTGAGTCGCAAGCCCTTCTCGCGCTTCTCGGGCGGCACTTCCTTGAGGCTCTGCACGAGCAGCACATAGCCCGCACAGCCCGCGAGCCGCGTGTCCAGCCCGATGGCGCCGCCGCCGCGGGTGACTTGCAGCCGGATGTAGAGCGCCGGCTTCGAGCCAACCTTCTTGAAGAACGCCTGCGCCGTGCGGCGGATTTGCGCGAACAATTCTTCCCGCGTGAGCGGCAGCGTCAGATGCAGCGCGGCGGCGGAGCCTTCGAGCCGCCGCCAGTGCTCGTCGAAGGTGAACACGACGCCGTCGAACGTGCGCCACACTTCGTAGATGGCGTCGCCGTAGAGAAAGCCGCGATTGAGCGGGCTGATCGACGGCTTCGCGGCGTCGTGAAGCCGTCCGTCCGTGTTTGCTTGGATGAACGTGTGAACCATCGGGCGATGCGTAGCAGGCGACACCGCGAGTGGCAAGCGCCGCGGTAATGCGGGCGCCCGTCCCGAAACCGGTTTGAATCCCGCAGCCGTTTGCCGATACTCCGCGCGTGCGGTTCATACGAGACATTCATGCGGCGAAGCTCGCGGCTGGCCGGCCCGTCGTTTCGTTCGAGTTTTTCCCGCCCAAGACGCCGGAAGGCGACCGGTCGCTCCTTGAGAAAACCATCCCGGCGCTCATGCCACTTCGGCCGGACTACTGTTCGGTGACCTACGGCGCGGGCGGCAGCACGCGGGACAAGACGCTCGGCATCGTGGACCGGATCCAGCGCGAACACGGCCTGACCGCGATGGCGCACCTGACGTGCGTGAACTCCACGAGTTCGCAGCTGGCCGAAGTGCTCGCCCAGGCGCGCTCCCTTGGCATCAAGAACATCCTCGCCCTTCGCGGCGATCCGCCCGGCGGCGGCGAGTTTGCGCCGGCGCCCGGCGGTTTCGAGTTCTCGCACCAACTCGTCTCGTTCATCCGCGCAATGGGCGGGTTCAGCATCGGCACCGCCGGGTTTCCCGAGGGCCACATTGCGTGCAAGGAGGGGCGTCACGTGGATTGGGCTCGGCTCAAGGCGAAGATTGACTGCGGCGCGGACTTCGTGCTCACGCAGTTCTTTTTCGACAACGCGGATTTTCTCGGGTTCCGCGACCATCTCGTGAAGCAGCTCGGCGTCGCCGTGCCCGTGTGTCCCGGTGTGATGCCGATCTTGAGCGGCTCGCAGGTCAAGCGCTTCACCGCGTTGTGCGGCGCGGCGCTGCCGGAGAAGTTCCTCGCCAGCCTCGACCGGCTCGGCGCGGACGACGGGGCGGTGACCGAGTTCGGCATCGAATACGCCACGCGCCAGTGCGAGGAGCTGCTCCGCGAGGGCGTCCCCGGGATCCACTTCTACACGCTGAACAAGCCGCACTCGACGACGCGCATCGTGCGCAACCTCGGGCTTGCTGCGTGAGACGCAGCGCGACGCATGAAGACCCAACGACTTGGCCGAAGCTCGCTCGAATCCACGCGCCTCGGCTACGGCTGCTGGCGCATCGCCGAGACCGAGGAAGCCGGCCGCACCACGGGCCGCGCCGCCGTGCTCGCGGCCTACGAGGCGGGCGTCACGCTGTTCGACCACGCGGACATCTATTGTGGCGGCCGCGCGGAATCCGCCTTCGGCGCGGTGCTGCGTGAAGTTTCCGGCATGCGTGAGCGCGTGCTCGTCGCGTCGAAGTGCGGCATCCGGCTTGCGGGCGAACCTTCCTCGGGCGCGCCGTTCCGCTACGATTTTTCGGCCGGCCACATCCTGCGCTCGTGCGAAGCCTCGCTGCATCGCCTCGGCGTCGAGACGATTGATGTCTTCCAGCTTCACCGCCCCGACTGGCTGATGAATCCGGACGAAGTCGCCTCCGCGTTCTCGCAGCTCTTCGCCGGGGGGAAGGTCCGCGAGTTCGGCGTGAGCAACTTCCGGCCGTCCCAGGTCGAGGCGCTGCAGCGGGCGGTTCCCGTGCGGCTCGTCGTCAACCAGGTCGAAATCAGCCTCGCGTGCCTCGCGAGCTTCAACGAGGGCACGCTCGACCACTGCCTCGCAGAGAACCTCACGCCGCTCGCGTGGAGCCCGCTCGCGGGCGGCAAGCTCGGTGACGGCCCGCGCCAACTGCTGCCGTGGCAGGAGGCGTATCGCACCGACGCGCTCAACGCCGCGCTCGACGCGCTGGCGAAACCCCGGGGCGTCACGCGCGCCGCGGTCGCGCTCGCGTGGCTGCTCAAACACCCGGCGGGCGTCATCCCGCTTGTCGGCTCGACGAATCCCGCGAGCATCCACGCCTGCCTGCGCGCGGACGACGTCGAGTTGAGCCGCGAGGAATGGTATTCGCTGCTCGAACTCGCGCGCGGCGAGCGGCTGCCCTGACATGCCCACGCCTTCCGAACTCGGCTTCCGCATGCCTGCGGAATGGGAACCGCACGCGGGCACGTGGCTCACATGGCCGCGGCCCGAGGGCATCAGCTTCCCCGACCGCTACGACCAGGTGCCGCCGGTGCTCGCCCGTCTCATCGCGGAGCTTGCCGGCGTCGAGGATGTGAACATCAACGTCTGGCACGCCGACATGGAGGCGTGCGTGCGCGCGTTGCTCGCGCAGCACGCGGTGCCGATGGCGCGCGTGCGTTTTCATCACTTTCCGGCTTACGAACCGTGGTGCCGCGATCACGGGCCGATTTTCGTCGTGCGCGAGCAGGAGGGTCGCCGCGAGCGCGCCGTGGTGGACTGGGGTTACAACGCGTGGGGCGACAAATACCCGCCGTGCGACCTCGACGACGCCGTGCCCCAACACGTCGCGAAGCTGCGCGGGTTGCCGCTCTTTTCGCCGGGCATCGTGATGGAAGGCGGCTCGATCGAGGTGAACGGCCGAGGCACGCTGCTCACGACCGAGTCGTGCCTGCTGAATCCGAATCGCAATCCGCAGCTGACGAAGACCGGCATCGAGCGGCATCTGCGTGATTACCTCGGCGTCACGAACATCCTCTGGCTCGGCGACGGCATCGAGGGCGACGACACCGACGGCCACGTGGACGACCTGTCGCGGTTCGTGAACCCGACAACCATCGTGACCATCGTCGAGGACGACCCGGCCGATGCGAATCACAAGCCTTTGCAGGAAAACCTGGCGAAGCTCCGGTCGATGCGCGACGAGCGCGGCGCACGGTGGCGCATTGTCACGCTGCCGACGCCGGGCCGCATCGAATACGACGGCCAGCGCCTGCCCGCGAGCTACGCGAACTTCTACATCGCGAACGAACTCGTCGTGGTCCCGACGTTTCGACACCGCAATGACGCGGTGGCGCTCGACATCCTGCAACGCGAGTTGCCGGGGCGACGCGTGGTGGGAATCGACTCGACGGACTTGATCTGGGGACTCGGATCGTTTCATTGCCTCACGCAGCAGGAGCCGGGGTGAACGTGGGCGTGGGGCGTGGCGCGTGAAGTCGGAAACCCGCGAACCCGGTTGTTTCACGCGCCACGCCCCACACCCCGGGCGACAAGCGGATTCGAGGACGACGACGACCACATCGCGATGACCAAATACCTTCACGTCCTGAACATCGGCATCCAGAACACGCTGGTGTATCGGGTGAATTTCTTCTGCCGCGCCGTGTTCGCCCTCGTGCCGCTGATGGCCATGCTGATGATGTGGGACACGATCTTCGCCGGCAAGGGGCCGGGCGCGATGGTCGGCGCTTACACGCTCGCGCAGATGGTGTCCTACTACCTTGTGGTGACGCTTGTGGACATGCTCAGCGCGGTGGCCGAGGACGACTGGCAGATTGCGGGCGAAATCAAGGAGGGCCTCATCAGCCAGTATCTGGTGAAGCCCATGGACTATCTCGGGTATCGGCTCACGCTGTTCGTCTCGGGCCGGCTGGTTTACACGGCGGTGGCGGTGATTCCGGTCGGGTTGTTCATCCTGTTCCAGCGCGATTACTTCACGCCGCCCGCGCACGCATCGACCTGGTTGTGGTTCGCGCTCTCCGTCGCGATGACGGCGCTGCTGCAATTCCTCGTGAGCTACACGATGGCGCTCCTGGCCTTTTGGGTCACGGAAGTCGCGACGTTCATCTTCATCCTGTATGCTTTCGAATACATCGCCGGCGGGCATCTGTTCCCGCTGGACATTCTGCCGCCCGCGGCGCTGGACGCACTGCAATACACGCCGTTCCCGTATTTCTTGTTTTTCCCGGTCAGCATTTTCATGGAGCGGGTGACCGGGGCGGAACTCGCGGGCGGCCTTGCGGTGCAGGCGATGTGGGTCGTGGCTGCGTATGCGCTCGCCCGCCTGGTCTGGAGCCGCGGCATCCGGAGATACTCGGCGGCCGGAGGATGAGGGGGATGAAACGACACGCGGCCATCTACGCCGAGTTCTGGCGCAACGGGCTCATCCGCGAGATGGGGTTCAAGGCGAACTTCATCATGTGGATCGTCGTGGAGCTGCTGTGGTTTGTGTTGCAGCTCACGTTCGTGGGCGTGCTTTTTCTCCACACGGAGAGCATCGGGACGTGGACGAAGTGGGAGGTCGTGCTGCTCTACGGCGCGAGCCATTTCATCCAGCAGTTGTTCACCGGGCTGTTCCTGACGAACTGCGTCCAGGTGTCCGAGCACATCCGCACGGGCAAGCTCGACTTCCTGCTGCTGCTTCCGGCGAGCACGAGGTTCCTGTTGTCGCTGCGGCACGTGGACTTCGGCTCGTTCGTGAACGCCGCGTCCGCCGTGGGGGTGATGGTGTATGCGGCGGGCAAGCTGGCGCTGGCTCCGACGGCCGCGCAGGCGGCGGGATTCCTCGCGCTCGTCGCGGTGGGGTTGCTCCTCCACTACTCGCTGATGTTCATGCTGGCGTGTGTGAGTTTTTGGAGCGTGCGCGCGCAAGGCATCGTGTGGGGCTATTACAACCTGTTCAACCTCGCGCGGCAGCCCGATGAGGCGTTCCGCGGGGCGTTTCGCGCGGTGTTCACGTTCGCGCTGCCGATGCTGCTGGTGTCGAACGTCCCCGTGCGGCTGCTCGCGGACAAGATGCGCTCGCCGGTGGAACTGCTGCTGCTCGCTGGAATGGGGGCGGCGTGCTTCGCGGTGTCGCACGTCTTCTGGAGGATTTCCGTGAAGCGCTACACGAGCGCGAGTTCGTGAAGGCGCGGGCTGGCGACCGGTTCAATCCGACTGGAACAGCTTCCCGGTCCTTCGCCACACGAGGGTCCAGGTTTCCCGAGCGGCCGGAATGCGCAGCAGCAGGGCAAGGATGACGTAAAGCAACGTCGCAGCCGCGGCCGGGACAAACACGGCGCCGAGCTGGTCCCGCAACGTGTCGTGCTGGAACCGCTGTTCCCAACACCACCCGGCGCCCCACGCGGCGACGCCCGCGACGGCGGCGATGGCGATGTTGGGTCCGAGGCTTCGACGCAACGCGCCGAGCCCGAGGTGGTCGAGCCGGTCGCGCAACGCAAGCAGCAGCAGCCACGCGTTGAAGCCCGCGCTGACGGAGTTGGCCACACCCAGGCCGCCCTGTTCGAGGCCGAGGCCGCCCTTGCCCCGCGGCAGCACCATCCAGAGCGCGAGCACCGCGTTCGAGAAGAGGCACGCGAGGCTGATTTTCATCGGCGTGGTTGTGTCGCCCAGCGCATAGAAGGCGCGCGCGGTGATGTTCACCATCGAGAAGAACACGAGCCCCGGCGCGAGGCACCGAAGCGCGAAGGCCGCGCGTTGCGTGGACTCCGGCGTGAACTTGCCGTGCTCGAAGAGCAACCGCACGATCGGCTCGGCGAGGACGAACAGCAGCACCGACGCGATCAGGTTGACGAAGATCACATAGCCGAGGCCCTGCCGAAGCGTCGCGCGGAACTCGTTGTAGTTTTGCTTCACCGCCATCCCCGCGAGCGTCGGCAGCAGATACGTCGCGAGCGACACGCCGAACACGCCCTGCGGCAACTCGAGCAGGCGCACGGCGTAGTTGAACGACGCCACGATCGGCGCATCCACCCAGAAGGCCACGCCTTGCGTGATGAGGACATTGATCTGAAACGCCGCGACCCCAATCGTCCCGGGAATCATCTGCCGCATCACGCGCCCGACCGTGTCATCGCGCCACGGCCAGACCCACTGGAAGCGAAATCCCTCGCCCCGCAGGGTCGGGATTTGAAACGCAGCCTGAGCGACGCCCGCGACGAGCACGCCGATGGCGAGCGCGAAGACCTGTTCCTCCAGGCGCCTGCCCCAAAAGCGCGTGCCCCACAGAACGGCGGCGATCATCACGACGTTGAGCATCGTGGCGCCGAGCGCAGGGATGAAGAAGTGGCCGCGAGCGTTCAGGATGCCGATGAAGACGGCCGCGACGCAGACCAGCAGCATGTAGGGAAACATGACGCGCAGCAGCTCGAGCATGAGCCGCGTCTCCTTGTCGAACACGTGCCGGTCCAGCGCCATCGTGAGCCCGACCATGGCACCCGCGATGAGGAGCACCGACACGATGATGAGCGAGGTGAGGACGGCGTTTGCCGCGCGCCAGAGCGTGGCAGTGTCGGAAGTGTGTTCCTTCTCCTTGAGAATCGGGATGAACGCCGCGGTGAGCGCGCCCTCGCCGAGAAGACGCCGGAAGAGGTTGGGAATCGTGAACGCGAGCACGAATGCGCCCGCCACCCAGCCGTCCCCCATGAAGCGCGCGTAAACAATCTCCCGCACCATGCCGAGCACGCGGCTGGCGAGCGTGGCCGCGCCCATCGCGCCGGAGGACTTCAGCATCTGGGACATTGCCGCGCCGAGGCTATCGCAACTGGCGGCGAAGTTCCAAGTTCAAGCTTGGGTTCTGCCGTTGCCTGCGCCACTGGCGCCGGAGCGGCCGCGCCGGAGAAACGGCGTGACTTCCCGACCTTCGCACTTATATTCCACGCGCCAATGAGACCCTATCGTCCAGTGGCCTAGGACATCGCCCTTTCACGGCGAGAACACGGGTTCGAATCCCGTTAGGGTCGCCACCCCCCGCTCGCAGTCCTGCCCGCGCCGCGCGAACAACGTTCAACCGGCGTCCGAATCTTCCGTGAACCTGCGGGACGGGCGCGAGGCGGCGCGGGCGTTGCGCTTCCTGGCCAGGTAAGCCAGTTCACGGGACTCGGTGGCCACGTGCTTGAGTTCGCGCTGAAGTTTGAGGTAGTTCGCAAGGCGGGCCGCCGGCAGTTGGCCGGTCTCGACGGCGGCCTGCACGGCACAGCGCTTCTCGTTCGTGTGCGAGCATCCGCGGAAGTGGCACTGCAACGCGAGGTCCTCGATGTCCGCAAACGCCGAGGGCATTCCCTCGCCCGCGAGCCACAGGTGGAATTCCCGCAATCCGGGCGTGTCGATGACGAACGCTCCGTTGGGCAGCGGGATGATCTCGCGCCACGTCGTCGTGTGACGGCCCTTCGCGTCGCGCGCCCGAACCTCGATGGTCGGCTGGGCGTCGTCGCCGCACAGGCGGTTGATGAGGCTCGACTTCCCCACGCCCGAAGGTCCGACGAACACCGTGGTGCTCCCCGGCTTGGCGTGGTCAAGCAGCTTGCGCACGGCGTGCCCCGTGCGGGCGCAGACGGCGAGCACCGGTGCCGCGCCGGCGACGACTCGCGCCTCGGCGAGACGCGCCTCGAGATCCCCGCACAAATCGGTCTTGTTCAGGACGACGACGGGCGCGACTCCCCCTTCGTAAGCCATGATGAGGACGCGCTCGAGTTTGCGCAGGTCGAAACTCGCGTCCAGCGCCTGCACGACGAACGCGACATCCACGTTCGCCGCGAGCACGTGCTCGTCGAGGTCGCGGCCCGCCGCCTTGCGCGAAAGCCGGGTCCGCCGCGGCAGGACGTGATGGATGATGGCCTTGTCCTCCCCGGCGAGCGGCTCGATCGCGACCCAGTCGCCGACTTTGGGCAGCGCCGCCCTCGATTCGGCCTGGTGCAGGAAGCGCCCCGAAAGCGTCGCCTCGAGGGGCCCCGACTTGGTCAGCGCGGTGAATTGGTGCTTGGCCTCCGCGACGATGCGCGCGGGCTTGAGGCCCGTGGATTGATGCACCGCGAACGCCTGCTCGAAGGCGGTGTTCCAGCCGAACGACGTCAAATCCATGTCAGTGCATCCACGCCAGTGTTTCTAGTGGAGGCCGGCGCCAAAGTCCACTGGCGAATCGGCGCGCCAGATGGAGCGCCGGCCGTTGCTTCGGAACGGTTGAGTCCGAAGCCTCGTTCATCGGAAGCCCGGCGCCCGCTTGATTCGCCCCGCCGCTTCCCGTAGAACTCGCCGCGTGACTGCGCGCGACCCTTGCGCCGTCCAAGCCCCGTGCCAGTCCCTCTCTCCTCGCAACCGCGCGTGAGCGTGGACGGAAAGTTCTTCCGTCTCGCCGACCGCAAGTTCCACGCGAAGGGCCTGGCCTACGGACCCTTCGTGCCGAACGCGGCAGGTGAACCGTTCCCCGCCCGCGAGCAGGCCGCTCGTGACTTCGACCAGATCCGCGGGTTCGGCGCGAATCTGATCCGCATTTACGAGCTGCCACCGCGCTGGTTCCTCAACCTGGCGGCCGAGAACGGGCTGAAAGTGTTCGTGGACGTTCCGTGGGCCAAACACCAGTGCTTCCTCGATTCGGCGGCGCACCGCGAGCGGGCGCGCGCCGCCGTCGCGGAGGGCGCGCGCCTCTGCGCCAAGCACCCCGCGGTTTTCGCGCTGAGCGTGGTGAATGAAATCCCGGCGGACATCGTGCGCTGGAGCGGCCCCAAGGCCGTCGCCGAGTTCATCGACGAATTGGTGGATGTTGCGAAGGCCGAGGATCCCGACCTGCTGTGCACCTTCGCGAATTATCCTCCGACGGAATTCCTGCGGCCGCAAAACGTGGACTTCCTCACGTTCAATGTTTACCTCCACCCACCGAAGCCGTTCGAGAGCTACCTCGCCCGCCTGCAGATGATCGCGGACTCCAAGCCGCTTCTGCTTGGCGAGTTTGGGATGGACTCGATTCGCGAGGGCGAGCCGAAGAAGTCCGAGTGTCTGCGATGGCAGATCGAGGCGGCCTTTCGGGGCGGGCTTGCGGGCGTGATTGTGTTTGGGTTTTCCGACGACTGGCACACGGACGGCCGCGCGATCGAGGACTGGGCGTTTGGCATCACCACGCGCGACCGACAGCCGAAGGAAAGCGCGGCAGCCGTCCGCGAGCTGTTCCAAGCCGCGCCGTATTTCCCGCTGCCCCGCACGCCGAGGGTCTCGGTCGTCGTCGCAAGTTACAATGGCGCCCACACCCTCAAGGCGTGCCTCGGCTCGCTTGAGCGGCTCAATTACCCGAACTTCGAAATCATCCTCGTGGACGACGGCTCGACGGACGACACACAGCAGATCGCGACTCTGCACAAGGGCATTCGAAACATCCGCCACCCGCAAAACCTCGGCCTCTCCGTCGCACGCAACACGGGCATCTCGGCGGCGCGCGGGGAAATCGTCGCGTTCACCGACAGCGACTGCCGCGCGGATGAAGACTGGCTGCACTACCTCGTCGGCGACTTGCTGAACAGCGACTTCGCGGGAATCGGCGGGCACAACTTCCTTCCGCCGGAAGATTCATGGGTGGCGGCCGCGGTGATGGTTTCGCCGGGCGGGCCGGCGCACGTGATGTTGACGGACCGCATGGCCGAGCACATCCCCGGCTGCAACATGGCGTTCTACAAGTGGGCGCTCGACGAGGTCGGCGGCTTTGACCCGATCTTTCACGCGGCGGGCGACGACGTGGACGTGTGCTGGCGGTTGCAACAGCACGGACACAAGATTGGCTTCAGCCCCGCGGGTTTCGTGTGGCACTACCGGCGCTCGACGGTCGCCGCGTATCTGCGGCAGCAACGCGGCTACGGCGCGGCCGAGGCGCTGCTCGTGCGGAAGCATCCGGAATACTTCAACGCCATCGGCGGCAGTCTCTGGCAGGGACGCATCTACTCGCCCGCCAAACCCGGCGTCGTCACGCGGCAGGACATGATCTATCACGGCACGTTCGCGAGCGGCTTCTTCCAGTCCATCTACTCGGGCTCACCGAACCATGCACCGACGCTTCTCACGAGTCTCGAGTATCATGTCTGCGTCACGCTTCCGCTGCTCACGATCGGCGCGGCGTTCGCGGGGGTGAAGTTCCACCTGCTCATGCCGCTCGGCATCACGAGCCTTTTCATCTCGCTTGCGCTCTGCATCGCGGCGGCGTGGCAGGCGGAATTGCCGCGCAAGAAGCGCCGCGCCCGCTCGCGGCCGCTCATCGCCACGATGTTCTTCCTCCAGCCGATCGTGCGCGGCTGGGCGCGATACGCGGAACGCCTCACGCTCCGCCACACGCCGCTCGCCGCGCACGAGACACTCGACTCGCTCACGCTCAAGCGCTCGCGCTCGTCGCTCGGCGAGGTGGGCTATTGGTGCGAAACTGGCGTGGACCGCATGGAATTCCTGCGTTGCGTCATCGAGCGGCTCGCCGCGCAGGGCTGGCAGAACAAGACCGACTCAGGCTGGAGCCGGTTCGACGTCGAGGTGTCCGGCAGCCGCTGGTGCTGGCTCCAGCTCACGACCGCCACGGAACTTCACGCCCGCGGCCGCCGGCTGCTCCGCTGCCGACTGCGGACGGGCTGGAGCCTGCTGGCGCACGTCACCTTCTGGACCGCGCTGGGATTTGAAATCCTGCTCATCAGCGCGCTCGGCTCCTCGCTCTGGTGGCTTGCGTTTCTTCTCATCGCACTGCCGGCGCTGGTCTGGCTATTCCGCGAGGAACAGCTCGCGCTCAAGCGCATCATTTCGGTGCTGTTGGATGGAGTGGCCAAGGGCATGGCAATCGCGAAAGTGGAGCGCGTTCAACCGGCCGATTCCGTGCACGCAGTCCAGCCCGCCGCTTCGGCGGCCGGCGTCGAAACATCCGCGGCGCACGGTTCTCCCGATTCAAAACGGCCTGCGCCCAGCACGCGGGCCGCCACTCAGCCGGATCCGCTCCCGCGGCGATCTTGACACCGCGTTCGCCACGGTCGAACCCCTGCTCAAGCCGCGCCTGATTGGTCCACGCCTCGTCCCATTGCCCATCGGGATGGACGAATGCTCCACGAGGTCCGTCGGCCTCGTCGCGTTTGGGCCGGGCAAGCGAGCGTCGTCGCGCGCGATGAAACTGCTTGCCGCGCCGCATCGCCCCGGCGTTAGATGCCCGCGTTGGCGGATCTGTCCGGCTCGCGCTCCCGTAGCTCAAATGGATAGAGCGGCGGTTTCCTAAACCGTTGATCCCTGTTCAATTCAGGGCGGGAGCAGCGCCGCAGTCGCCGCACGGGGTCGCGGACGCCGCCGAAATCCGGACTGCCGCGATGGAAATCCAAAAACTACGGCGCGACCGAGATTCCTGTTTACACGTCGAGGCTCGTTGTTAGTATCCGCGCGCGACCCATCCCGCCATGAAGAAAATCGAAGCCATCATCAAGCCGTTCAAGCTCGAGGACGTGAAGGAAGCGCTGACGGGAATCGGAGTCGAGGGCTTGACGGTGACGGAGGTGAAGGGCTTCGGGCGCCAAAAGGGCCACACGGAAATCTACCGCGGGAGCGAATACACGGTGGATTTCCTGCCGAAGCTGAAAGTCGAAATCGTGCTTGGCGATGCGAAGGTGGCCGAGGCCATGAGCGCGATCATCAAGGCCGCGAAGACCGGGAAGATTGGCGATGGAAAGGTCTTCGTCTCGAACATCGAGAACGCCGTGCGAATCCGCACGGAGGAGACCGGCGACGCCGCGGTCTGAATCTGGATTTCCCCGTCCGACTCGGGTTGGGGGGGGATTTTTGTCGGTTGACCCAAAACTTGAACGCAAAGAAATACCCAATGAGCACCCCCAATGCAGTGATGGAGATGGCGAAGAAGAACGGCGCGCGGATGGTGGACGTGAAGTTTGTGGACACGTTTGGGACGTGGCAGCACTTCAGTTGTCCGATCAGCGAACTGACCGAGGACGTCTTCGAGGAGGGCTTCGGGTTCGACGGGTCGTCGATCCGGGGCTGGAAGAGCATCGAGGCGTCGGACATGCTGGCGATGCCGGACCCGGACAGCGCGTTCATGGACCCGTTCTGCGCGGTGCCGACGCTGAGCGTGACGTGCACGATTGCGGAGACGGGGACCAAGGAGGCCTACAACCGGGATCCGCGCGGGATTGCGCAGCGTGGGGAGAAGTATCTGAAGAGGACGGGCCTTGCGGACACGGCGGTGTTCGGGCCGGAGGCGGAGTTCTTCATCTTCGACGAGGTGCGGTTCGACTCCCGGAGCAACGGGACGTTCTACTCGATTGATTCGGGAGAGGCGGTGTGGAACACGGGGCGGGACGAGATGCCCAACCTGGGGAACAAGATCCGGCACAAGGAGGGGTATTTCCCGGTGGCGCCGGTGGACACGCAGCAGGACATCCGCACGGAGATGTGCCTGGTGATGGAGGGCCTGGGGATCCAGATCGAGCGGCAGCATCATGAAGTGGCGACGGCGGGGCAGGCGGAGATCGATTTCCGGTTCAACACACTGGTGAAGACGGCGGACACGATGATGCTCTACAAGTATTGCATCAAGAACGTGGCCAAGAAGCACGGCAAGACGGTGACGTTCATGCCCAAGCCGCTGTTTGGAGACAACGGGAGCGGGATGCACACGCATCAAAGCCTGTGGAACAAGGGCAAGCCGCTGTTCGCGGGCAAGGAGTATGCGGGCCTCTCGCAGATGGCGCTGTATTACATTGGCGGCATCCTCAAGCACGCCAAGGCGCTGGCGGGGCTGTGCAACCCGACGACCAACAGCTACAAGCGGCTGGTGCCCGGCTACGAGGCGCCCGTCAACCTGGCCTACTCCGCGCGCAACCGCTCGGCGGCCATCCGCATCCCGACCTTCAGCGAGAGCCCGAAAGCCAAGCGCATCGAGTATCGGCCGCCCGACCCTGCGGCCAACCCGTATCTGTGCTACACGGCGCTGTTGATGGCGGGCTTGGACGGCGTGCTCAACAAGATCGACCCCGGCGAGCCGATGGACAAGAACCTGTATGAACTGCCGCCCGAGGAGCACGCGAAGATCCCGCAGATGCCGGGCAGCCTGGCCGAGGCGCTGGACCACCTGGAGAAAGACCACGCGTTCCTGCTCAAGGGCGACGTGTTCACCAAGGACTTCATCGAGATGTGGATCGGCCACAAGCGCAAGGAACACGACGCCATCCGCCTGCGCCCCCATCCCTACGAGTTCTTCCTCTACTACGACGTGTAAAACAGCGGTTGTTCACGGGGCGCCTCGCCCGGCGGGGCGCCCATTTTTTAGCGTCGCGTGCAAGAAGACCCTGATTTTTCCGAGGATCCGAGCGTGTGAGTAAGTTGGGAACAAGAGTTAATATGTTTGCCTCGTCAGTCTCAGCCCCTTCGCCTAAGAAAAAACCATCCGGCATCGACTGCGGCATGAGGGAAGGCTCGTCGTCGGTTTGGAAGGAGTGCTGGACGAGCAACACATGCTGTAAGTGGTTGTAAATTAGTATTTTATGGATTTGAACGACCGGCGACTTGAATTGCGCAAACGGCCCATCCGCTTCGGCGCGGGCGTGGCGCGCGTTGCGGTCTTGCCGGAAAACTACGGATTTTCAGCCCAAAACCCGGCAAAGGAGGCGCGTGAATAAAACGCCCAATCGCGGCGCTGAGCCGGCCCAAGCTTTGCATGCCGACAAGGTTTGGTCGTCCTGTCAGGCGCAGCTACGCACCCTGCTGAATCCGGAGACATTCAGCCTTTGGTTTGCACCGGTGCAGGCGTGCGCGATTGACGAGAAGGCCATCACGCTCGGCGTTTCAAATGAGTTTTGCGAAGTCTGGCTGAAGGACAACTACCTCGGCCTGCTGCAGGATGCCGTCGCCCACGCGACAGGCCGGACGCTCCTGGTGAAATTCAAAGTGCTGGGTGCGGGCTCACTCGCGGCGACAGGGAGTGGCGCTGCGACGCAGGCCAAGTCCAAGGCTTCCGCATCGAATTCCCCGGTCCACGAGGGCGTGCCGGCGCGCGGAAGCGCGAATGCCGACGCCACGTTTAACCCGCGAAACACGTTTGAGACGTTCGTCGTCGGCAGCAACAACAACTTCGCGCACGCCGCCGCGCTCGCCGTCGCGCAGCAACCCGCCAAGTCCTACAACCCGCTCTTCGTTTACGGCGGCGTCGGCCTCGGGAAGACCCATCTGCTTCATGCCATCGGCCAGTATGTCCACGCGCACAAGAAGGGCGCGAAAGTCGCCTACGTCTCGAGCGAGCGCTTCACCAACGAATACATCGACGCGCTTCAAAACAACCAGTTCGCGCGATTTCGCAAGAAGTATCGCTCAGCCGACGTGCTGTTGATTGACGACATCCAGTTCCTCGCCGGCAAGGAGCGGATTCAGGAGGAGTTTTTCCACACGTTCAACGCCGTCATGGAGGCGCGCCACCAACTGGTGCTTTCGTGCGACCGTGCGCCCAGCGAGATTCAGGGGCTCGAGCAACGGCTCGTGTCACGATTTGAGTGGGGTCTGGTCGCAGACGTTCAGGCGCCTGACTTCGAGATGCGGCTCGCCATCTTGCAGAAGAAGGCCCGCCTCTTGAACGTCGAGGTGGCGCCCGAGGTCATCGACTTCCTTGCCCATCGCATCCGCTCGAACATCCGGCGCCTCGAAGGCGCGCTCATTCGCGTGACGTCCTTCACCACGCTCACCGGCCGGAAGGTCACCGTCGAACAGACCGAGACGATGCTCCGCGAAATCCTTCACGAGGAAAGCCGCGCCGTCGTCAACATCGACACCATCCAGAAGATCGTCGCCACCGAATACGACATCCGCCTGGCCGACATGACAAGCAAGCGCCGCCCGGAAAACATCGCGTTTCCGAGGCAGGTGGCGATGTTCCTCTCACGGCACCTGACCGAGAGCTCGCTGAGCGCCATCGGCGAGGCGTTTGGCGGGCGCGACCATGGCACCGTGCTCCACGCGTGCCGGCTTGTGAAGGACCGCATGGAGGTCGACCCCGCCATTCGCCAGCGGGTCGGCATGCTCGAAAAGAAGCTCCAACGTTGAGGATTGGACGTCGTCGTGCGCGCGGCTCCCAGCTCGTTCGGGCCGCGAAAATCAGGCTCGCCAAACGCCTGCGATTCCCCAAAGTTCCGGCCGCTTATGACCGTCCCGCTGTTCATCCGCATCCAGGGAATGCTCGTAAACCTCGCCGCCACCGAGGTGGCGTACTGCGCGGAGGAGACGCCCTGCGTGGCGACCAGCAGCGAGAGTTTCGAGTTCGAGTATGCGGACACCGCCCGCGCCTCGCAGGCGTTGAAGGCTGTGCACGACGCCCTCGCGGCCAAACTGCTCATCGTCGGAGACATCGAGTGACCATGTTCGCCGGCATCCACACAGCGATTGTCACGCCCTTCAAGCGGGGCGGCGGGTTGGACGAATCCGCGCTGGAGCGACTCGTGCAAGCGCAGGTCCGTGGCGGCATCGACGGCATCGTTCCGGTCGGCACCACCGGAGAGTCGCCGACGCTCGACTACGAGGATCACATCCGCGTGATCGAACTCACCGTGAAGTTCGCCGCAGGCCGCGTGAAGGTCCTCGCCGGCACCGGCGGCAACTCCACGAGCGAGGCCATCTACCTCACGAAAGCCGCCGAGGACGCCGGCGCCGACGGCTCGCTGCAAGTCGCCCCCTATTACAACAAGCCCACGCAGGAGGGACTCTTCCGGCACTTTCGCGCCATCGCTCGCGAGACGCAGTTGCCGCTCGTGCTCTACAGCATCCCGGGCCGCTGTGGCGTCGAAATCGGCGTGGACACCGTGAAGCGCCTCGCCGCAGCCTGCCCCAACATCATCGGCATCAAGGAAGCCGGCGGCTCGTGCGACCGGGTGAGCCAGCTCCGCGCCTCGCTCGGACCGAAGTTCACCATCCTGTGCGGCGATGACTCGCTCACGCTGCCCTTCATGAGCGTCGGCGCCCAGGGCGTTGTGAGCGTCGCGAGCAACATCATCCCGCGCGAAGTCAGCCGGATGGTTCGCGCGTTCGCATCCGGCAATCTGGCCGAGGCGCTCAAGGTCCACGCCCGGTTCTACCCATTGTTCAAGGACCTCTTCATCGAGACCAATCCCATCCCCGTGAAAGCTGCGCTCGCGATGATGGGCCGCATCGCGGAGGAATACCGCCTCCCGCTAGCCCCAATGGTCGCGAAGAACCGGGAGGCGCTGAGGGCGACGTTGAAATCCGTCGGAGTGTTGAAGTAATTCCGCGCGACACGCGCCGTCGGCGGCATCCCGTCCGCGCGGTGCGAAATCGCGCTTCACGAAAGAAGCCCATGACACGAGTTATCATCACCGGAGCCCGGGGCCGCATGGGCCAGACCCTCATCGCGTGCGCCTCGCAGCATCCCGGACTGCGCGTCGCCGCGCAGCTCGACCTCGGCGACCATCTCGCGCCGCACATCGAAGCTGCCGACGTTGTGGTGGACTTCAGCTTTCACAGCGCCACGCTGCCCTTCGCGCACATCTGCCAGCAGCACTGCAAGGCGCTCGTCATCGGCACCACCGGTCACACCGACGCGGAGCGATCCGCCATCCGCGGCCTGCAATCCGCCATCCCGATCGTGTGGGCTTCGAACTACTCCACCGGCGTGAATGCGCTCTTCTGGCTCACACGCAAGGCGGCGGAAATCCTCGGCCCCGGCTTCGATCTCGAAGTCGTGGAGATGCACCACCGGCTCAAGAAAGACGCGCCCAGCGGCACGGCGGCGACGCTTGCGGAAATCCTCGCTGACGTGCGAAAGCACCCATTGAGGGAAGTCCTTCGACACGGCCGGAGCGGCACCACCGGCGAACGCACCGCCACGGAAATCGGCATGCACTCGCTCCGCGGCGGCGATGTCGTTGGCGACCACACCGTCATCTTTGCCGCGAACGGCGAGCGCATTGAACTCACCCACAAGGCGGCGAGCCGCGAGACCTTTGCCCATGGCGCCCTCCAGGCGGCGCAATGGGTCGTTGCGCAAAAGCCAGGGCTCTACGATATGCAGGACGTGCTGGGGCTCCGGTGAGTCGCCGATTGCCGGCTGCCGATTTCGGATTAGAGATGGATGCCGCTCGCGAACAATCCGCAATCGCCGTAATCGCCCTCGGCTCCAACCTCGGCAATCCTGTCGCCAACCTGCGCGCGGCGATCATGCGGCTTTCCGCGCTCTCCTCGGAATCGGTCTCGGTTTCGTCCATCTGGTCCAGCACACCCGTGGATTGTCCGCCCGGTTCGCCGATGTTCGTGAACGCCGTCGTTGCACTCGATCCTCTCGAAGGCGAGACGCCCGAGTCGTTGCTTGTGAAGCTGCAAGCCATCGAACGGGAGTTCGGCCGCGGGCCAAAGGTGGTGCTCAACGAACCACGTCCGCTCGACCTGGACCTGATTGCATTCGGAGAGGAAGTCCGCGCCTCCGCCGCGCTCACGCTGCCCCATCCGCGGGCACATGGTCGCCGTTTCGTGCTTGAACCGCTGTGCGAAATCGCGCCGGGGTTCGTCCTGCCGGGTCAGGCGAAAACGGCTGCGATGCTCCTCGCTGAACTTCCTCCCGGGGAGGTTGTCCTGCGACTTGGACCCTCGGACGGTTGATCCACGGTTCAGAGGAGATTCTGATACGCGAGCCAGAGGCTGCGGTAGTATTTCATCAGCCGCACCGGATCCTTGCTGTCCGGAATCTCCGCGAGGCAGAAGCCTTGGAAGCCCGACTCGTTCAAGCCCGCGAACAGCTTGCGGAACGGATAATCCTCCAAGTGAAGGTCGCGCATGTGGACGGTGAAGATCTTGTGCTTCACGAGATTGAAGTTGTGATCGAAGCCGTCGCCGTCCAGGTCCGTCGGGTTCGAATTCCAGCACACGCCCACGAGCTTGTGGTTCGCGATGTCCATCATCGTCTTGATGTGCGGCAGCGCGGCGGTGCCGCGGCCGTGGACTTCGACGCGGATCTGCTGGCCGTAACCGGCGCCAAATTCCCCGAGTTCGCGCAGCGACTTGCCGATTTGGTCGAGGGTCTTCTCGACAGGCACGGAGGGCGGCAGGTCGTTCGGCCGCACCTTCACGCCGCTCGCGCCGACATCATGGGCGAGCACGATGTATTCCTTGGTCGCCTCGATGTCCTTGCGGAGCTTGGATGGGTCCGGCGTGTGGTAATCGAAGGCGCTGCCGAGGCTCATCAACTCGACCGGCGAGTCGGCGAAACGCTTCTTCACCTCGGCGCGCTCCTGTTTGGAGAGGTTGACCTCGACCTTGTGCGCGTGGGTCGTGCGGAGCTCGACGCCCTGGAATTTCGCCTCGGCGCAGTTCTTGATGATCGTTTCGATGTCCCAGTCTTTCGCGAGGTTGTAGGTGACGGTGCCGAGTTTCATCTTGGCGGGCTTGGAGAAACTGGGAGCGGGCTTCGCGGCCGCCTTGGTCTTGGGCTCGGCGGCTGGACTCTCGGCGCGGACGAGTGAAAGCGAGCCCGCCCCGAGCGCTGCGGTGCGGAAAAAGTCACGACGGTTGGTGTTCATGGCGGTGGATGCTGAATTGCGGCCGAGGCTAGGCGAACGCCTTGCGCGCGCAACCGGAAATTTCCGCCTCGTCCGCCTCGAGAGACCGCTCCGCGGACTGTGCGGCTCAGCGGAGGTTCGAAGCGGTTTTCTTGAATTCCGCGTGTCCGTCGAACCACACGGCCATGGCGTTGGTGCGGTTGCCGTGCACCGGCTGGCTCGGAAGCTGGCCCCACCACGAGTTGGTCAGCGGCGCGGTGCCGAGCGGGGTGTTCACTCGATCCACATCCACAAGCATCCATTCGCGGGACGGGGCGTTGATTTGCGCCATCTTGATCGGGATGAGGTATGTGTTTGTTCCCCCAATAACGTTCGTGCTCGCAGGCGACCCGAAGGGTCGGCTCCCCGACCGTGACGGCGCGAAGATGCCCGTCGGGTTCAGGCGATACGGGACGCGGTTGGTCATGCCCGTGTTGTTTAGGAACGGCGCCTGCCGCTGGAAGCCGGGGCAGACCATGACCTTCGGGCTCACTCGCACCGCACTGGGAGCCGGCAGGCTCAGATATCGCGCGATGTAAAACACCGCGGGGTTGGCGTATGTGAACACGTTCGTGCTCGTGTTCCGCACGTAGCTGGCCGTCTGGCCGTCGTTGCACACGCCGGGCAACTGGTCGTCATGGTCGTCGATGTAGAGCAAGACCGCCGTGGCGAACTGCTTCTCGTTCGACTGGCACGTGGCGGTGTGGGCCTTCTTTTTTGCCGAGGCGAGCGCGGGCATGAGCATCCCGGCGAGGATCGCAATGATGGCGATGACCACAAGCAATTCGATCAGCGTGAACGCCTCCCGGGCGTCTCGCGGCATGGACGGGTTCGAACTCATCGCCGGCTCACTTGGATTCAACGTCTCGAAACCTTGTCAGGCTGGTGGCTCCCTGTCAACCCGATGGAGCCCGTGTCTTTCTCCTCGCGCGCGGGTCATCCGCTCGGCCGAAATCGCGGTCAAGTCGCAGACGAAGATCATCGAGGGCTGCTGGGTCTGGCACATGAACCGCAACCTGACCGGCACGCGCAACACGTGGCACACCCTGCGCGGCAAACGGGGAGTCAATTTCCTCCACGGCGACGGGCACGCGGAATTCTTCACCATGCCGGACGCCGCACAGGGTTGAGTGAGCGCGCCAGCGCCGGCGCTCGATTGGGATTGGTGGTGATCGCGCCGCCGGAATCCGGCTCGCTCACCGCGCGATCCGCGGCAAGCTCGCCGCCGCGACGGCTTGGCCTCCGCGCTTGTCCTTTTCGTCCGGCGTGTGAAACGCGATGCGTGACGCGAGCTCGGGAAACTCCGCGCGCAGCACGTCCTTCGCTGTCGCCACAAGCAGTTCCCCGCCCGCGCCCGTGGTCACCCGCCCGAGGATGAGCACGTTCCGGAAGTCGTAGAAATCCGAGTAGTGCGCCAGCCCGTGGCCGAGATACACGCCGAGCGTCTGGTAAACCTTCGACGCCCGCTCATCGCCACGCGCCATCAGCGATTGCACCAGCCTCAGCTTCTCCGGCAGGCCCACCGCCGGCTCCGCCTCGATGCCCGCGGGTGCAAGCAGCCGCCCCACCGCCTGCTGGGAGAAGTATTGCGCGCCGACGCCGTAATCGCCGCTCCACTCGTCGCGCGGCGCGGCCGGGTTGAAGTCCACCGGCGCGAACGCCAGCTCATTGAGCCACGAGGTGATCGTTCCCTCCGGCGTCACGTAGCCCGCCGCCTGGCTCGTGCCCATCGCAATGCCGAGCACGCCGTTTTGACCGAGGCTCATCGAGCCCGCGAGCGCGGTCACTTCGCCGTCGTTCGCCACCTCGAACGGCACGCCCCACGCCCGGCCAAGTTCGAGGAACAGCGCCTTCACGCGGCGGTCGAAAACATCCCGCGGGACGCCGCGAAAGAGCGACGCGACCTTGATCTGGTTGTTCACAATCACGCCTGCCGAGCTGCCGCCGATGGCGTCCACGCGCGGCAAGTGCGCGGCTGCCCGGCGCAGCGAGTCCATGATGCCGTCGTAGTGATACTGCGGGTCCGTCTGGAAATACGGATCCCACACCGTCTCGTCGCTGAACACCACGCGGCCGTCCTGCACCGCCGCCACCTTGCGGTCGCTGCCGCCGAGGTCGAAGCCGATGCGGCAGCCGTCGAGATGCCGCCCGAGCGCCTGCGTGCGCGCCTTCTCTGCCGGCACTTCGTCAGGCCGGCACGCGGACACTTCGATCGCACGGTCGAACACTTGTTCCCCAATGAGCCCCGAGTCGAAGCGCCCCGTGGCCGTGTCGCGGAAGTGCGCGCGCACTCGCTCCGCAAGCCCCGCCGGCCCGGCGACATGAAGCCGCCATCCGCCGCGCGACCACAGGAGAAACTTCACCAACCGCTCGACGAACGTAAAGTTGACCGCCGATTTTGGATGCGCTTCGGGCAGCAGCGCGGTTTCCGTGCGAAAGACCGAGCCGTCGGCCTGCTCGATGGCAAGGACAAGCGGTTGGGGCGCGCCCGACTCGCGCACGAGTTCGCGGAATGCGCGCGTCGCGAGCGCCGCGGGACGGAACGCCGGGTCGAGCGCGGGCGCGACCTTCGGCGCGGGCAGTTCCAATTCGGATTCGGGATGCGGGTCGTTCACGCGCGCGGATGGTTTGACGCCCGCGCGCTCTACCGCAGTTGCCTCACGAGGTGGTCGAGGCCGTCGAGGTTTTCGCGGAGGCGTTGCTCGGCGTCGAGGTTGGTGTGGTTCAAGATGCCCACGGGGCCGCGCCAGCCGGAGTCGCGGATGGCCTTGAGCAGCGCGAGGTCGAGGTCGCCGTGGCCGAGCACCATGATTTTCTTCCCAGCCTTGTCGCCGTCCTTGGTCATGCCATTGAGGTTGAGCGCGAGCAGGTGCGGCTTCATCTTCGCCAGCAGCGCGGGGAAGCGGTCGAGGTGGTCGTGGCCGTGGTGCAGGTTGTAAACGATGCCGACGTTCATGACGCCGTCGCGCTGGAGTCGCTCAATGACGGCAATCTGGTTTTCGGGTTCGCCGAACCAGCCGCCGTGGTTGTAGAGCGCAACTTGCGAGCCGACGCTGGCGGCGGCTTCCGCGATGGGCCGGATGCGCCTGGCCTCGGACTCGACGCGCGCGAGCTGTTCCTCGGGCTGCTTCACAAACGCGCCGCCGCCGGTGACCCAGAACTGGGGCTTGACGCCGTGCCGCTTGAAGAGCTCGACCGCGCGGCGTGCCTCGTCGTTCATCGTCGCAGGAAACCACCACGCGTCGAGGCTGATGCCGTGGCGCTTGAGCGCGGCGAGTTCGTCGTCCCACTGCGCGATGTGTTCGGCGCGGTAGTCGTAGGCGAAATGCCGGATGCCGAGCTGCTCCATCATCGCCGCGCGTTCCCCGGGGCCGCGTTTCTTCGCGTCGAACGGCACGATGCACCACGCGACGAGGTTGCTGCGCGCGAAGAGCGCCGTGTCGGCGGCGCGAGTCGGCGATGTCGCTGCGAGCAATCCGCAGGCGGTGGCAATGTTCAGCAGGGTGCGCATGGAAAGGGGATCATTGCGCCGGCGCGATGGCGAGCGTGTGTTTGACGGGCACGATGGCCTTGCGCACCTCCGCGTCGAGCGCCTGCTGGCGCGCGGCGAGCCGGTCGCGCAGGCTGTTGAACGCGGCGCCGAGCCCGGGGTCGGCCTTCGAGTCGTTGGCGAACTGGCGGAAGTTCGTGACCATTCCCTTGATCATCTGCGTTTCGAAGGCCTGCTTGCGCCCGACGGCGTCCATGACCTTGGCGAACGGCGCGTCGAACGGCGTGGCCGGGAACTCGGCGGCGAGGTTCACGCCGGTCTCGAGCTGTTCGCGCGAGAACTCCTTCGAGGTCGCGCCCCACGTGACCTTCGCCTTCGCGGTTGCGAGGTTGCGGACCTTGAGCGTGAGGCGGTTGAGGTCCTGATTGAACGGCACGAACGGCGTGATGCTGCGCGTGCTGTTGGCGGACTTCGGGTCGGGGTCGAAGCAGAACGGGTAGCGCGCGCTCTCAAGTTCGACCTTGCCGCCGCCCGAGTTGAGCACCTTGTGGCCGCCGGTGGCGCTGGGCGCGCCGTTCTGGTCCACGACGATCGTGCCGAGGTCGCCGTCCACGCCCAGTCCCTTGAGGAACGCGTAGGCCATGAGGAGCTGGCCGTTGGGGCCGGGATGAAACCCATCGCCGCCGCACACGGGATAATCGTCGCCGAGCGCGGCCTTGGCCCTGGGCATGGTGTCGAACATGGCGGCGTGGACGTCGGCGAACCCGAGATTGTGCTCGGTGGCGAGCTTGCGGCAAAGGTCGCGCAGGTGGGCGAGCGTGTCGTTGTAGCCTGCGGCGGAGTTCGCGCCGCCGAAGCTCGGGCGCGCGCCGAAGAACTTCGAGTCCACCGCGCCGGGCGAGCCCACGACGATGTGCTTCACGCCGGCCTCGTCGAGACGCCTGAGGACGTTGCGCATGTTGGCCTCGTAAGCCTGGCCGATGCTGTCCTTCCACGGCTGGTAGCCGCCGTCGTTCATGCCGTAGCACGTGGTGGCGACGGTGGGCTTGAAGGCAGCGAGGTCGTTGGCGGCGCGGTTCGCGAATCCGTCGGCGCGCTCGCCGCTCCAGCCGAATTGGAAGACCTTCATGTCGCTGCGACCGGCGCAGGCGAGCAGGTAGGTCTCCATGTATTTGGTGTAGAGCTTCTGCTCGGTGATCGAGTCACCGATGATGGCGAGACGGGCGCCTTGCGGGAGCAGTGGCGGCGTGGCGGCTGGAACAGTCGCGCCGTGGAGCGCGGCCAGCGTGGCGGAGAGGAGGAGGATGCGATTCATGGTGTGCGCGGGTGACACGGTCCGGCGAATGTAGGTGGACGTGCCGGGCGGGCGCAATCCTTTCGGCGCGCGGAGGCTGCCGGCGGTGAGGCTGAAACGCGTGAAGTCCGGGCTGACTTCCGAGCTGCTCAAGACACCGGTCTTCAAGGACGAGGCGACGCATGTTATAGACGGAAGGCGCGGGGACACGGCAAAGACACGACGTTTGTTCGGTTTTCTTTTGACCCGCCCGCGCATTGCCGATAGCAATGGCGCACTCCTGCACCGAGAAACATCCCGCACCTGATGAACCCGCCCCCATCGAGCAAACGTGCCCAAACCATGGCCCTCACCGCGGCGCTGCTGGGTTGGATGTTCGACGGGTTCGAGATGGGGCTCTTCCCGCTCATCGGACAGTCCGCGCTCAAGGACCTGCTCGGCGCGGCCGCGGCGACGGACGCCACGAAGTGGTTCGGCGCGATCATCGCCGTGTTCCTCGTGGGCGCGGCCACGGGCGGCGTGGTGTTCGGCTGGCTCGGCGACAAGATCGGACGCGTTCGCGCGATGGCTCTGAGCATTTTCACCTACGCGGTGTTCACCGGGCTGTGCGGATTCGCGACCGAAGCGTGGCACATCGCGGCGCTGCGGTTCATTGCGTCGCTCGGCATGGGCGGCGAGTGGTCGCTCGGCGTCGCGCTCGTGAACGAAATCTGGCCCGGCAAGTCGCGCGCATGGATCGCCGGGCTCATCGGCGCGGCGGCGAACGTGGGTTTCCTTGGCGTGGCGCTGCTCAGCATGGGGCTCGTGAACTTTATCGGCGGCGTCGAGTCGTCGATGCTCGCCATCGGGTTGTCCAAGGAGTTCGCCCAGAAGCTCGTCGCCCACGACGGCTGGCGTTTCCTCATGATCAGCGGCGCGCTGCCCGCGCTGCTCGTCTTCTTCATCCGGCTCTTCGTCTCGGAGTCCGAGAAGTGGGAGGAGGAAAAGGCCCGCGGCGCGACCTCTCACTGGGCGAAAGCGGACCTGCTCGGAGTGCTGGTGGGGTGCTTCGCCTCGCTGGTGATCATCTGGGCGTGGTCGCCGATGAGCCCGCTGACCAAGCCGGGCGCCGGCCTTCTCACCGTGGTGTTCCTCGCGGTGGCATTGCTCGGCTACCTCTATCCGGTGCGGCAATACCTGGCGCGCTCGGAGGCGGCGGGTTCGTTGCGGGGAGCGAACTCGCGCGAGGTGATGAAGATGATGCTGCTCGGCGCGGGACTCGCGGGCGTGGCGCTGCTCGGCACGTGGGGATCGTTGCAATGGGCGCCGCGCTGGGCGATGAAGCTGGAGCCGGATGTCACGAAACACGCGAAGGAGTGGACGCAAATCGCCACCTCGCTCGGCGCCATCACCGCCACGTTTCTCGCCGCGTTGTCGGCGGGCCGGTTTGGCCGGCGCATCACTTACACTGCGATGTGCGTCGGATCGATCGCGTCCGCGCTCTATTTCTACCAGGCCAACGACAAGTTTGGCACCGCCTTCCTCGCCTCGGCGTTCGTCGCGGGCGGCATCACCGCGGCCTTTTACGGATTCTTCCCGTTGTATTTTCCCGAGCTCTTCCCGACCGCGGTCCGCGCGACCGGACAGGGATTCGCCTTCAACTTCGGCCGCATTATCGCGGCGATCGGTGGCTTGCAGACGGCCACGCTCATGGCGGCCTTTGGCGACAGCTTCCCGAAGGCGGGCTCGGTGATGACGGTGATTTACGTCATCGGGATTCTCATCATCTGGCTCGGCCCGGAAACCAAGGACAAGCCGTTGCCCGACTGAGTCGCGGACTGCATCCTCCGTTCCCGGTTGCGCAATTTCCGCTTGTCGAAGACTTCGCCCGGCGCAACCGTCCCCTCGCGTGAACAAGGTCACCGTCGCGGCCATCGCCGCCGCCAAGGGCCGCGGCCGGGTCGCGGCGCTCACGGCGTATGACTTCGCGATGGCGAAGCTCCTCGACGACGCGGGTGTGGACGTGCTGCTCGTCGGCGATTCCCTCGGCATGGTCGTGCTGGGTCACCCGGACACGACCCACGTGACGATGGACGACATCGTGCATCACCTTCGCGCCGCCGCCCGTGCGAAGCCCCGCGCGCTGCTTGGCGCGGACCTCCCGTATCACAGCTATGAAACCCCGGCCGACGCTGTCGCGAATGCCCGCCGCCTGTCCGCCGCCGGCGCGGAGTTCGTCAAGGCCGAGGGCGGCCGCGCGATCCTGCCGCAGCTTCGCGCGATCCTCGAGGCCGGCATTCCCGTGATGGGCCACCTCGGCATGCTTCCGCAGCACGTGCTTGAAGTTGGCGGCTACCGCGTGCAGGGAAAACAAGACACCGAACGCGAGGCGCTGCTTGCCGACGCGGACGCGCTCGCGGCGGCCGGCGTCTTCGCCATCGTGCTCGAACTCGTCACGCCGCCGGTCGCGGCCGAACTCAGCCGCCGGCTGCCCGTGCCGACCCTCGGCATCGCCTCGGGTCGCGAGTGCGACGGGCAAATCCTCGTGACCACCGACTTGCTCGGCACGACGCCCGGCTTCATCCCCAGGCATGTAAAGCCGCGGATGGACTTTGCCGCCGACGCGCGCGGCGCAATTCAAGATTGGATGAATGAACTGCGCGCCTGAACCGCGGACCACGGCCGTGATGACGCTTCGAGTCCTGGCCGCAGCGGCCGCCCTTGGCGCGGCGTGTGGGACGGTGCCCCATGCTGGGGACGCACCGCGCATCGAGACAATCGCCTCGCAACTCGGCCTCGCCATCCAGTCCATGCGCGACATGACCGGCGTGTGGCCTTCCGACGGGCGCAAGTTCCTCCGGCACGTCGGCGAACTCCGGCGCTCGCCGACATTCCAGGCGGACCCCGTCTCGCTTTCCGTGTTGCCCGAGCCCGAGTTCATCACCGACCTGCGATTCGCGCCCCAGCCGGACGGCTCGCTGCGCGTGAAGTTCCGATCGCGCACGACCTCGCCAGAAACATTTGAATTCCTCGTGGCCACGAACCGGGTCACACTTTCGCCCGGCGCCGGCAGCCGCCCGCGCCAGCCCTGACCGGTGAAACGAAAGCTCTCCCATCTCGACGCACGCGGCGAAGCCCGAATGGTGGACGTCTCCGCCAAGCCGCCGCTTCTGCGCCAAGCGGTGGCCGCCGGCGAAATCCAACTCCAGCGCGCAACGCTCGAACTCATCGAGTCGGACCGCGTCGCGAAGGGCAACGTGCTCGCGACCGCGCGCATCGCGGGCATCGCCGCGGCCAAGCGCTGCGGCGAACTCATCCCGCTCTGCCATCCGCTCCCGATCTCGCATTGCGAGGTGAACTTTGAAATCCCGCCCGCGCGCGACCGCATCCTCATCACCGCATCAGCCCGGATCACCGCGCAGACCGGCGTGGAAATGGAAGCGCTCGCCGCCGTCACCGTCGCCGCGCTGACGATCTACGATATGTGCAAGGCCGCGGACAAACAGATGGTCATCGGCGGCGTGCGGTTGCTGAAGAAAACCAAGCAGACTCCGCGCAGCGGCGCCGCGCGAACCGCACGACGATGAAGCGCCCGGCCCTTCAACGCGACCCGCAGTCGTCGCCGTGGATCAAGGCCGGCGTTCCCGCGCGGCAGATTCTTCCCGCAACCGTGCCCGACCCCGTCGCGGCCCCGCGCTCCAGCCCCCCGGTGAAGCCGGGCCCCGGTCAGCGCGACATCAAGACGTTCACGCGCGATGAGCTGGTGGCGACGTTCGAGGGCTGGGACGAGCGGGCGTTTCGCGTGGACCAGTTGCTCGACTGGATCTACACGCGCCGGGTGACAGGTTGGGACGCGATGACGAACATCCCCAAGCCGCTGCGCGACCGGCTTGCCGCGGAATTCGCGTCCGGGTCGCTCGCGCTCGCCCGCAAACAAGGCTCGCGCGACACGACGCAAAAACTGCTCTGGCGCCTGCGCGACGGCGCGTTGATCGAGAGCGTGCTCATCCCGGCAAACCCTGCGCTCTACGGCGAGGCGAGCGACCGCCACACGCTGTGCGTGTCCACCCAAGTCGGCTGCGCCTACGGGTGCGGCTTCTGCGCGAGCGGGCTCGAAGGCTGGAAGCGCAACCTGACGCCGGACGAGATCGTGGAGCAGGTGCTCGCCACGGAACGGGTTGCGGCGGCCGAGTCCCGGGTTTCGGATTCACCAGCGGGAGTCCCCAAACCCGGAACTCGAATCCCGAAACTCGCGGCGCGGCTGATCAACAACCTCGTCATCATGGGCATGGGCGAGCCGCTCGCGAACTACGACAATCTCCTTCGCGCGCTCGCCATCCTGAACGCGCCGTGGGGCGGCGGCATCGGCGCGCGCAAGATCACCATCTCGACCAGCGGGCTCGCGCCGCAGATTCGCAGGCTTGCGGATGAGCCGTTGCAATTCCGCCTGGCCATCTCGTTGCACGGCGCGACCGACGAGGTCCGCTCGAAGCTCATGCCCGTCAACCGCCGGTTCCCCATCCGGGAGCTTGCAGCGGCTTGCGAATACCACTTCCAGAAGAAGGGCAAGATGATCACGTTCGAATACATCCTCATCGAGGGCGTGAACGACCACGTGTCGCAGGCGCGCCCGCTTGCGCAGCTCGCGCAACGCCTGCACGCCAAGATCAATCTCATTCCTTACAATTCCGTCGAGGGGCTCCAGTGGAAACGCCCGGGCGAGGCCGCGCAGGAGGCGTTCCTCGCCGCGCTCGAGCGTTGGCACGTGCCCGTCACCTTGCGGCGCGAGAAGGGCCACGACATCGAGGCGGCCTGCGGCCAGTTGAGGCTCCGCACCGAGCGCGAACTCGCGCCGGCCACCCGCCTGCCTTCGTGAAATCCGTGTTCACCCACACCCAGCCGTGGTTCATTCCCGTCCCCGATGATCGCCCTGCTTGATTACGGCTCCGGCAACCTGCGCAGCGTGGAGAAGGCGTTGCGCAAGGTCGGCGCGGATGTGCTCGTGACGACCCGCGCCGACGCGATGCGCGCGGCGCGCGGCGTGGTGTTGCCGGGCGTGGGCGCGTTCGACGACTGCATCACCGCCATGCAACGGCAGGAACTGCTCGCGGGCGTGAAGGAGTTCATCGGAACCGGCCGGCCGTTTCTCGGCATCTGCGTCGGCTATCAGGCGTTGTTCGAGCGAAGCGAGGAGTTCAATTCATGCGCCGCCGGCCTCGGGATTTTCGCGGGCAGCGTCGTGCGATTCCCCGACCAGCCCGGCCTGAAGATCCCGCAGATCGGGTGGAATCAGATCGAGATCACGCGTCCGGAGTGCCCGCTGTTCCGGGGCATCGAGAGCGGAAGCCACGTTTACTTCGTGCACAGCTTCTTCCCCAAACCCGTGGACGACTCGATCATCGCGACGCGCACGGAATACGGCGTGAATTTCGCGTCCTCGGTGTGGAAGGGGAACGTGTTCGCGACGCAGTTCCACCCCGAGAAAAGCCAGGGCGTCGGCCTGCGGCTGCTGCAAAACTTCGTCGAGCACGCGGAACGCGCGTAGCATGGCGGCGAGCCCGCCGTTGAGTCCAACGTCATCGATGTTTCGCGGCCCTCTTGAAACTTGAACCGCGGCGCGCGACGCCCGACCCTCGCGCGCGTGACTGTGCTCGAGGTCATCAAGCGGAGTGCCGGCTTTCTCGCCAGGCGCGGCGTGGAGTCCCCGCGCCTGCAGGTTGAACTGCTCCTGTCCCACGTGCTCAAGCTGCCCCGCATGCGGCTCTACCTGGAATTCGAGCGCGTGTTGTCCGGTGCGGAACTCGAGGTCCTGCGCGCACTCATCCAGCGGCGCGGCGGGCGCGAACCGCTGCAACACCTCCTCGGCTCCGTTTCCTTCTGCGGCGTCGAGATCGAAACCACGCGCGCCGCGCTCATCCCGCGGCCCGAGACCGAGCAACTCGCGGAACTCGCGTGGAATCATGTTGCGCGCGAATGCCCCGGCGCCGCATCGCTCGTGGACTTTGGCACCGGGACCGGTTGCCTCGCCATCGCCATCGCGTTGCACGCGCCTGCCGCGAGCGTTCACGCGCTCGACATCTCCGGCGACGCCCTCGCGCTGGCGCGCCGAAACGCCGCGCGGCACCAACTCGACTTGCGCATCGCCTTTCATCTCGGCGACGGCCTCGAGGCGCTGCCCGCAGCGACGCGCGTCGAAGTGATCGTCGCCAACCCGCCTTACATTCCCACGGCGGACATCGACGCGCTCGAGCCGGAAGTCCGCGACCACGACCCGCGTCTGGCGCTGGACGGCGGGGCGGACGGGCTTGATTGCTTCCGCGCGCTCGCGCGGCTTGCGCCCGGATTCCTGAATCCCGGCGGGGCGTTTATCGCGGAGTTTGGCGACGGGCAAGCCGTGGCGTTGCGCGGACTTTTTTCCCGGGCGCCGTGGCGGGTCGATCGCGTCGCGAGGGATCTTTCCGGCCGCGAGCGTTTCTTGATTGCCCGCGTCGCCGGGCCGTGAACAATGTCGCGCGGTCAGGGCGCGGAGACACCGGAGTGCAACCATGGACAGCTTCTTGATACGCGGCGGCGTGCCGCTCCACGGCGAGGTCACCATCAGCGGCGCGAAGAACGCCGTCCTCCCCATCATGGCCGCGGCGCTCCTCACGCCGGAGAAATGCACCATCCGCCGCGCGCCCGACCTCGTGGACGTGAGGACGATGGGGCACATCCTCACCTCGCTTGGCGCCGAGGTCGCGCGCGACGGCGACACCGTCACGATCCAGGCGTCGAAGATCCGCGGCGTCGGCGACTACGAACTCATCCGCAAGATGCGCGGCTCGATTTGCATCCTCGGCCCGCTCATGGGCCGGTTGCACAAGGCGAGCGTCTCGCTGCCCGGCGGCTGCATCATCGGCGCGCGCCCGATTGACCTTCACCTCAAGGGTCTGCGCTCACTCGGGGCGCGCATCCGCATCGAGGCGGGTTACGTGAACGCTTCCGCGCGAAAGCTCACCGGAGGCGACATCTTCCTCGGCGGCCGCGCCGGCTCCACGGTCCTCGGCACCGCGAATCTCATGATGGCCGCCGTTCTCGCCGAGGGCGTCACGATCATCGAGAGCGCCGCGTGCGAGCCGGAGGTGACCGACCTCGCGAACTTCCTCATCGCGATGGGCGCGAAGGTCCACGGCGCGGGCAGCCCCACCATCACCATCACGGGCGTGAGCGAACTCCACGGCGCGGAACACGAGGTCATCCCCGACCGGATCGAGGCGGCGACCTTCGCCATTGCAGCGGCGGCGACTCGCGGCGACGTGACGATCCACGGCGCGCGGTTGGATCATCTCACGGCGGTGCTCGACAAACTGCGCGAGGCGGGGGTGAGCCTCGAACGCACGGGCGGTTCGCTGAACGTCCGGCGCGGAAGGCTCAAGCCGGTGGACGTGACCACGCTGCCTTACGCGGGATTCCCGACGGATGTGCAGGCGCAGATGATGGCGTTGATGGTGCTCACGCACGGGATCAGCATCCTCACCGAGCGCATCTTTGAGGCGCGGTTCATGCACGTGCCGGAACTCTGCCGGCTCGGCGCGGACATCGCGATTGAAGGTCCGAGCGCGATTGTGAAGGGCGGCCTCAAGCTCAGCGGCGCTCCCGTGATGGCCAGCGACCTCCGGGCGTCCGCCGCGCTTGTCATCGCCGGCCTTTGCGCGAGGGGCAAGACCCAGGTCAACCGCATCTACCACCTCGACCGTGGCTACGAGCGGATCGAGGAGAAACTCCGCGGCTTGGGCGCGCGCATTGACCGCGTGCCGGGCGAGTGAGCGGCGTCGCGCGCAGGACTTGGGCGCCCGGTTTCGTGCTTGAAATGGCCGGGGGGCGTGTCGAAACTGCGGCATGTCCAGGCACTGATGAGCAAGGACACGTCCATCTTCTCGAAAGTCGCCGGCAGCGGACCGGTCTCGGGTTTGCCGTTGATCCACGTCCTGCTGATCGAGGACAACCCGGCGGACGCCCTGCTCATCCAGGCGATGCTCTCGGAGCCTTCATCCGCGCGGTTCGAAGTCACCCATGCGGCCTCGCTCGGCAAGGGTCTGGAATGCCTCGCCAAGGGTTCTTTCGGCGTGGTGCTGCTCGACCTCTCGCTGCCGGACAGTTTCGGCCTCGAGACCTTCGACATCGTCCGCGCGCAGGCGCCCGCGATGCCGATTCTCGTGATGAGCGGGCTCGACGATGAGAATGCCGCCGTGAACGCGGTGCATTCGGGCGCGCAGGATTATCTCGTGAAGGGAAGCGTGGACAGCCCCCTGCTCGCGCGTTCGCTGCGCTACGCGATCGAGCGCAAACGGGCCGAGGAGGCGCTGCGGCATTCGGAGGCGTTTTACCAGTCGCTCGTGGACAATCTGCCGCAGTTCATCCTGCGCAAGGACCCGCAGGGTCGTTTCACCTTCGGCAACCAGAAATTCCTCGCCGAACTCGGCCGGCCGATGGAGGAGATCGTCGGCAAGTCGGACTTCGATTTTTTCCCCCCCGAGCTCGCCGAGAAGTACCAGCGCGACGACCGCGTTGTGATGCAGACCGGGCAGGTCTTCGAAACGGTCGAGGAACACGAACCGCCCGGCGGCGGCAAACGCTACGTCCAAGTCGTCAAGACGCCCATCCGTGACCGCGACAAACAGGTGATCGGCATCCAGGGGATCTTCTGGGACGTGACCGAGAGGAAGCTCGCCGAGGAACGGATCCAGCAGGCCAACGCCGACCTCGCCCGCAGCCGAGAGGAGGTCCTCAAGGCGCTCTCCGACCTTCGCGAAAAGCACAACGAGGTCAAGGAAGCCCATGGCCACATCATCCAGATGGAGCGCACGCAAATCGTCGGCCGGCTCGCCGCGGGCTTCGCCCTCGAGATGAAGGGCGCGCTCGACACCGCGCGCGCCGGGTTCGACCAACTCAAGGCGCTCCCCGGGGCGCCCGCCGCCGCGACGCTCGACTCGACCGAGGCGCTCCGCCGGGCCGATACGATCCTCAACGGCCTGCTCGACTTTGTCTCGCCCGGCAAACTCGAACTTGTGCCCGCCGACCTCAACGCAGTGCTCGAAGCGTCGCTACAGATGCTTGAACACGAATTGAAGGACGGCGGCTGCACGGCTGTGCGCGAACTTGATCCAAACCTGCCGAAGGCCTTTGTGGACGGCGGCCGCATCAAGCAGGTGCTCGTCAGCCTGCTGACCAACGCGATCGAAGCCATGCCCGGCGGTGGCACCATCACCGTGCGCACGCGCTTCCACCAGCCCAACCACGGCGAGGTCGAGTCCGACAACGACCGTCGCGTCACCCGGTTGCTCCGGCGCGCCGAGCCGTCGTTGATCCTCGAGATTGAGGACACGGGCACGGGCATCCCGCCCGAAAAACTCAGCCGCATCTTTGACCCGTTCTTCACGGTGAAGCCCGCCGGCAAGGGCACCGGCCTCGGGCTCACCGTGACCAAGAAAGTCATCGAGATGCACGGCGGCAACATCGCCATCCAGAACCGCCGCGGCGGCTCCGGCGTTTGCGCCACCGTCATCCTCAAAGCCGCCGCCCCCCCCGATGCAGCCAAAGCGAATCCTGATCGTGGATGACGACGTCGCCTTCACCCGCATGGGAAAGCTGAACCTCGATCAGCGCGGCGGCGACCACGTCCGCGAGGAGAACGCCTCCGGCAACGCGCCCGCCGCCGCGCGGGTCTTCCAGCCGCACATCATCCTGCTGGACGTCATCATGCCCGGCATGGACGGCACGAAACTCCCCGCGCGCACCCGCGCCGACCGCTCACTCGCCCGCATTCCGATCGTGTTCCTGACCGGGACAATCACGCCCGACGAGGCGCCCGCCCGGAGCCTCGACGGAAACGGGATGTATTCCCGGTCCAAGCCGGTGCAACTCGACGATCGCGTCAAGGTCATCCAGGACCACACCGCCCGCCCCGCAGCGAAGCCCTGACTTCCGGTGCCATGAACTGCCGGTGCCTCTTCGCGAGCCTTTCGCTCACCCTGCTCGCCACAATCGCCGGCGCGCAGTCCCCCGCCACCAAGAAATCGAAGGCTCCTCCTGCGAAGGCCGCGCCCGCCCCCGATGCCACCGAGGCCGAGCTTCGAAAAATCATGGTCGAGGACGACACGGCACTCGACCAGATCGAGCAGTGGACCATCCAGGCGCAAAACGCCGACGGCCCCACGGCCCCCGCCGTCCGCGCCGCACTCCAGCTCAAGATCAACGCCCGCATCGAGGAAATCCGCAAACGCTACGACGATTTCCTCACGCGCCACCCAAAGCACGCGCCCGCCCACCTTGCCTTCGGCAGCTTCCTCTGCGAGCACGGCTTCGAGAAGGAAGGCGTCAAGTCATGGGAAACCGCGCTCGAACTCGACACGAAAAATCCAGCCGCGTGGAACAACCTCGCCAACCACTACGCCCACCGCGGACCCGTTCGCAAGAGCTTCGACTACCACCTCAAGGCCATCGAGCTCTCACCCGCGCAATCCGTTTATCATTACAACTTCGGGACCACGGTCTTCCTGTTCCGCAAGGACGCGATGGAGCACTTCAGCCTCGACGAGCAGCAGGTGTTCGACAAGGCCCTCGACCACTACGCCAGGGCGCAGACGCTCGACCCGCAAAATTTCACCCTCGCATCCGACATCGCGCAGACCTACTACGGCATCCGCCCGCCGCGCAATGAAGCCGCCCTCGCCGCGTGGGAACGCGCCTTCAAGCTCGCGCCGGCCGAACCCGAACGGCAGGCGATCCATCTTCACTTCGCGCGCATCCGCATCAACATGGGCCGCTTCGACGAAGCCCGCGCGGACCTCGCCAAGGTCACCCACACCAATCACCAGGTCGTCCGCGCGCGCGTGCAGAAGACCCTCGACGACCGCCAGAAGAAAGACGCCGCGCCGCCGCAAACCGTGAAGGAACCGAAGTGACAGCTTTGCACAACCTACCTGCTTGTCTGCAGGTCGATTCCACGCACCAGGTCGAATAGACTTCCGCTGACCCGTCTGGGACCCGTGCTTGAAAGAAAACTGACCGTCCTCCTCGCCGCCGCCGCCGCACTCGTCCTCTCCGCAGCCCTCGCGCCGCGCGCCCGGGCTGCGATTTCGAAACGGCGCTCGCGCTCGATCCCTTCAACCCCGGGCTCAATCGCGAATACGCCGCCGCCATCTTCCTGTTCCGCAGGGATGCGCGGAAACTCTACGACCTCACGGAACAGGGTGTGTTCGACCGCGCCCTGCGCTACTTCCGCCGGGCGCCCATCGGCGACCCCGACAACTTCGAACTCGTGCGCGACTTCGCGATCTCCTGCCCCTTCGCGGTGAGCATCAGCACCGGCGTCGTGACTTTCTTCGCGCGGAGCTGCTTGCACACGTCATAGCCGCTCGCGCCTGGAAGCATCACGTCGAGCACGATGAGCGTTGTGCTTCGCGACGGCGCCGAGGTGGAGTTGCGAGGCGAGGAAGACCGCGGCGAACAGGGTTGGTTTCATGCCGCGAGCATGCGGCAGCCGCGCGCGCGCGTTGTCAGCGCGCAGTGAATCGAATGTAAATCTTCTGTCAGGCCGCGGGCCGCGGCGGACGAATCACACCCCCATCAAGTGCTCGATCACCATCTGGTCGAGCGCCTGGTAGTCGCGGTTTGCGACAAGCGACTGCGCGGCCTTCTCGTCGAAGGTGCGCGCCTTCCTCACAAGGCGCAGGAAGGTGCGGCGGCTGTTCACGAGGTGCGCCATCCAGTGCTCTTCCTTCGTGGTGCGGAAGGGATGCACGTCGAAGCAGACGTATTCGCCGTGGCGTCCGTAGCCGTTGCGTTCAAGCGCGCGGATTTGGTCGAAGGCGCTGCGGAGGTTCGTGCAGCCGAAGGGGCGGTCCTGGTCGTATTTCAGCCCGTTCTGGTCGTTGAGGTGGAGCGACCACAACTTGCCGAAGCTCATCGCGAAATCAATTTCATCCGCCGGGTCGAGTCCGGCGAGGATGGCGTGCGCGCTTTCGATGAGGCAGCCGACGCGCTTGGGGTCGCGAGTCTGCTGCGCGATGGCCAGCGCGTGGCCGATGGTCGGAATGTAGGCGTGATCCATCGGCTCGTTGGGCTTGGGCTCGATGGCGAGGCGGATGCGCCGGTCGTGCGCGAGCATCGCATCGAACGCGGCGACCAGGTGGTCCACCGCGCGGCGCGCGTTCTTCGACTCGCGGATGTAGCTGCCTTCGCGCGCAAGCCACAGCACGAGAATGTCGGTGCCGAGGATGTTCGCGATGTCGATCGAGGTCTTCGACCGCTCGATCGCGTAGCGGCGGCACTTGGCGTCGTTGCTCGTGTAGGCGCCGTCAATCGTCTGCGGCGCGAACCACAACCGCGGCGCGACCATCTCGGCGGCGATGCCGAGGTCGTCGAGACGCTTCTTCAACTCGCGCGCCTCCCTGCGAACCTGCCGCGGCGGCTTGCGGTCGATGTCCGGCACCGCGTCGTCGTCGTGGAACATCATCGCGTCGAAACCGTGCTTCTTGAGCCTGGCGAGCTTCCACGCAAAGGACTTCGGCTCGCGCACGGGCGGGCCGTAGGGGTCCTGCCCCTCGCTGATGTTCCAGGGGCCGAAGCAGAATTTATAGCGGCGGGCGGTAGCCATAACGGTGCGCGAAGCGTAAGGACGCGCCGCGGGCGAGGAAAGGCAAAAGCCCGGCGCCCGCGCCGTCAAATCCCTTTACACCGGCGACCGGAGTTCGCACCGTCTCGCCACGAAGAAGATCCTCAAGATCGCCGCGGTCCTGATCGTCTTGCTCGTGGTCGCGCTTGTCGCCGTCGCGCTCTCGCTCGATGGCGCGGTGAAGAAAGGCGTCGAGACCTTCGGCCCGAAGATCGCCAGGGTGGACGTGAAACTCGCCGGCGTGAGCCTCTCGCCGATGAGCGGCAGCGGCAAGCTCACCGGCCTCGTCATTGGCAACCCGGAAGGCTTCAAGACGCCGCACGCCATCGCCGTCGGCGAGGTCGAGGTCACGGTCAAGCCCGGTTCGATCTTCTCCGACAAGATCGTCGTACAGAAGGTCAACGTCGTCGCGCCCGACATCACGCTCGAGGGCGGCGGCAAGGGCAGCAACCTCGGCAAGATCCTCGAGAACGTGCAGGCCGCGACCGCCTCCGAGAAATCGGAGCCATCCTCCAAGCCCGGCAAAAAACTCCAGGTGGACGAATTCCGCGTCACCGGCGGCAAGATCAACCTCTCCCTCACCCTCCTCGGCGGCAAGTCGCTCACCGTGCCGCTGCCGGACATCCACCTGCAAAACCTTGGACAGGGCGCGGACGGCATCACGCCCGCGGAGTTGACGGAGAAGATGTTCTCGGCGGTGTTCACCGGCACCATCGAGGCCGCGGGACAGGCGGTGGCCAAGCTCGGCAAGGCCGGCGCGGAATTCGCGGCCGAGGTCGGCAGAGGCGTGCTCGACACGGCGAAAGCCGTCGGCAAAGGCGCGGTCGAAGGCGTGAAGGAAATCGGGAAGGGGATCGGCAACCTGTTCAACAAGTAGCCTCCACCGGGAGCGGTGGACCCGGTCGCCCCGCGACGCGACGCGTTCCACGGCGAAACTCCGGATGCACCGCCGCACGGGCGGTTCAAGCCTTTCCTCAGCCGCCGCACTTCGTGGCGAAGAGCACGGCCACACCGCCGGCCAACACGCCCACGGCGGGAGCCAACCCGACCTTGCCCGCCGCGAAATGGAGCACACCCATCACCACGCCGCTTGCGACGAGAACGAACCCAATGATCGTTGCTGGTTTCATAAGCTTGGTTCCAACCTCAGCGACCCGGCCTCGGCGGCGGCGGTGGAGCGCACGGTGCGCTCACGAATTCCCGCGACGCTCGAACGGACGGCGGAGAGGCCGTTCGCTGCAGCGCCCTGGTTAGGCCACATGGTCGTCATACACTCTGTCTCCTCTTGCTGAATCCTGCGATCAATCCGCCGGCCAGCGCGATTGGGCGGCGTGGCCTGCGCGTCCGCGACCACGAGCAGCCATGCGACCGCGAGTCCGATGGGCAATCGGCTGCCGGCGATTGAAGACCTCCCGCGCCCCGACCGGGGCTCAATGACGCGTGATCGCTCAGCCATAGTAGCCCGGCTCCTTGATCTTCACCTCGCCGCCGTCGAGCACGGACTTCACCGCGTCCTCCGCGGGCGACTCGCCCGCGCGCCCGAAGCGGCCGCGATAGCGGAGCACGCCGTTCGCGTCGATCACCACCGTCGTCGTGGTCAGCTTCACGCCGAACACGTCCGCGCTGCGGCCGGTCGAGTCGAGCAGCACCGGCATCGCGAGGTTCTTCTGCTTGAGAAATGCGGTGACCTTCGACGCCGGTTCATTCGCGCTCGCGTCGAGCACGTGGAATGCGACCTTGTTGCCGTAAGTCCTGGCGAACTCCGCGAGCCGCGCGTCCACCTCGCGGCAGCTTCCGCAAAACGTGCACCAGAACGTGAGCACCACGGGGCGCGCCTTGCCCGCGGCGTCCTTCTGCAACTCGGCGAGCGAGCGCTTCTGCCCGTCAAGCGTGGTCACGGCGAAGTCCGGCACCTTCGCCCCGATGGCGAGCCGGGAGTGCGCAGGCTGCGCGGTGGCGACGAACGCGACGACGAGGAACAGGGCGATGATGGAAACGAGAGTTCTCATGGGCTTGGGGGAGATTAAGGCGAGGCCCCGGGTCGCGTGTCAAGCGAGCCGGCTTCGAGGTGCGGCGAGTTTTGCCTTGATTCTCAGGCGGGACTCTGCAAGAAGGAAGCGTGACCCGAACCATGAAGACACAGGCTTCATCCCAACTGCGGGGTTCCTTCCGGACTCTGGCTTTCACGCTCATTGAACTGCTGGTTGTCATCGCCATCATCGCGATCCTCGCGGCGATGCTCCTGCCCGCGCTCTCGAAGGCGAAGGAAAAGGCGCTCGGCACCAAGTGCATGGCGAACATGAAGCAATTGGTCACCGCGTGGACGCTCTACTATGGCGACAACGACGACAAGCTGGTGCTCAACAACCACACGGCGCTCAATCTGGCGCAGACCAATCTGACGTGGTGCACCGGTTGGATGAAGAACAACGGCGGGGGCTACCGGGCGGGCAGCGAGACGGATCCAGTCTGGTTCATGAACGCGCTCCTCGGCCGCTACGCGGTCAACCCTCTGATTTACCGGTGTCCCGCCGACAAAATCGCCATCCCGCCGGCGCGCGAGCCTTACGTGCGCAGCGTCACGATGAACATCTGGATGAATGACCAACCGCTCCGGAATGTCGCCGCGATCGCCGGCACTCCACCCAAAGAAGCATTCCAGCGCATCATCTCGATGAACAAGCCCGACAACCTGTTCGTGTTCATCCACGAGGACCCCAACACCATCGAGGACGGCGTCTACCGGCTCGACAACACTCCCTTGCCCCACACAGTCATGGAGAACGCGCCCGCCGCACTTCATAACAACGGCTCAACCCTCGCATTCGCGGACGGCCATTCGGAAATCCACCGATGGGACCGTATCGCAAAGAACAACGGTGTTCCCGTCGTCGTCTCCACGGGGAATCCCACGGACGCGACCTGGCTCAAGTCACGAGCCTTCGAATGAGCCGGGCTCGGGCCGAGCCTGCCCCCATAAGATCCCGCGCGGCTCTTCCGGCGGTTCCCGGCGCCATCTGGCTCCTCTTCTTCCTCGTCCTCCCGCTGCTGTGCATCGCAGCGATCAGCTTTCTCACGCGCGGGGACGCGGGCGAAGTGGCAGGCCGGTTCACGACCGGGAACTACAAGCGGCTGCTCGGCTTCGGCTTGCTCGGATTCGATCCGCTGTATCCGCAAATCCTGCTGCGAAGCCTCGCGATCGGGTTCGCCTCGGCCGCGTGCTGCCTCGGCGCCGCGCTGCCGATGGCGTTCTTCATCGCCTCGCTGCCCGGTCGATGGAAAAACCTCGCGCTGACGCTCGTGGTCATCCCGTTTTGGACCAACCTCCTCATCCGCACTTACGCGTGGCAGCTTCTGCTTGGGCCGGAGAGTCCGCTCTCGAAGGTCGCGGCGGGCGCGGGCTTCATCGCGTCCGGCGACGGACTCCACCCTGGCATGACCGCGGTGATGATCGGGATGGTGTGCGATTTCCTGCCGTTCATGGTGCTGCCGCTTTACGCCTCGGTGGAGAAGCTCGACTGGACGCTCGCCGAGGCGGCGGCCGATCTCGGCGCGAACGCATGGAACGTGTTCCGCCACGCGTTGCTCCCGCAACTCTGGCCCGGCCTCGCCGCCGGATTCCTTCTGGTGTTTCTCCCGGCCACCGGCCAGTTCGTCATTCCCGACCTGCTCGGCGGCGCGAAGACGCTGCTGCTCGGGAATGTCATCCAGCAACAATTCGGCCCGAGCCGCGACTGGCCCTTCGGCGCGGCCATTGCGACGACCGCGCTCGCGCTCGTGCTCGCCGGCATGTGGCTCCACGCGCGCATCGCGCGGGCGACCGTTGAACGCGAGGAAGGGGTTTTGGGTTGATGAGGGCGTCCGGAGCCAACGAATCAGTGTTCAGCATCCAGACGCGGGGCGAGCGGGCACGCCGGCCTGAACACTGAGCACTTCCCCTCACCCTCCCGCCCGCCGCAGCCGGTCGCGAATCGCCTCCCACTCCGGTCCGTCGGGCGGTGCTTCGACGACGATCAGCGCGGCACCCGCGGCGTCGCACGCGTGCAACTCGCCGTAGAGTGCGCGCGCGAACGCCTCGGCGTCGTGCGGGATCACGGACACGTTCGCGAACCCGCCGCCCAGCGGAATGTGCGTGTGCGACACGACAAATGCCCCGGCGACCGGAAGCGCGCGGTCCTCGAGTTGGCGGCGCAAGTCCGGGTCGTCCTTCCATGCCGCCACGATCAGTCGCGCCCGCGGCGAATAGTGCTTCTCCAACAAGCCCGGACTGCGCAGCACACCGGCGCCGGATGGCCTTCTCGCGGACTCCACACCCTCGCCGAGCACCGCCTCAAGCGCGCCAGCGTGGATCATTCCCGGCCGCAACACCCGGGCCGGCGCGCGCGTGACGTCGACGACCGTGGATTCGATTCCCACGTGCGACGCGCCGCCATCGACAATCAACGAAACGCGGCCGCCGAGCAGTCGCGACACGTGCGAAGCCGTTGTCGGCGAAAGTTCATTCGATGGATTCGCGCTCGGGGCGGCGAGCGGGAAGCCGCACTCGCGAATCACGGCCTGCACAAACGGATGGAGCGGCCAGCGCACGCCGACCGTCGGCCCGCCCGCCGTGACCGCATCCGGCACTTCCGCGGACTTCGGCACCACCAACGTGAGCGGTCCGGGCCAGAACGCGTCGGCGAGGCGCTGCGCCGCCGGCGGCCAGCCGGACACGCAGCGCCGCGCCATCGCCGTCGAGGCGACGTGCACGATGATCGGATTGTGCGCGGGACGGGACTTCGCCGCAAAAATGCGCGCGACGGCCGTGCCATCGAGCGCATTGGCGGCGAGGCCGTAAACGGTTTCCGTCGGCACGGCGACCACGCCGCCCGCGCGCAACACGGCGGCGGCGCGGCGCACGGCGGCGTCGAACAGCACCGGCGTGTGCGTCGGCAGGATTTCGGTGGCGGGCATCGGACTCAATCGCGGGGGCAGCGTAGGTAGAACGCGGCGCCGCAGCAATCCCGCGCCTCATCCCGGCTGCTGACATCTCCGCCGTCGCACCGTATCGTGCGCCCGTGCTTGAACACCTCGCCGAACAACTCGCGCGCCGCGAACCGCTCACCGACACGCAGGTGATGCTCGCCGTGGACGAGCTCGTGAAGGAGACCGTCGCGCCCGGCGTGAAGGCGGCGTTCCTGTCCGCGCTTTCGATCAAGGGCGAGACCCCGGAGGAAATCGCCTCGTTCGCGGGCGAACTGCGCACGCGCGCCGTGCCCGTGCCGCTCGACGCGGCGTGGCGCGAGTCCCGCGAGATTCTCGACGTGTGCGGGACCGGCGGCGACAGGCTGGACACGTTCAACATCTCGACGACCGTCGCGCTTGTCGCGGCCAGCGCGGGCGTGGCGGTGGCGAAGCACGGCAACCGCGCGATCACGTCCAACTGCGGCAGCGCGGACGTCCTCGAGGCGCTGGGCGTGCCGGTGGAGTTGCCGCCCGACGAGGCGGCGCGGGCGCTTCGCGAGCGGCACTTCGCCTTCTTCTTCGCGCCGAGGTATCATCCGGCGTTCAAGCACATCGCCCCGGCGCGCAAACTCTGCGCCGGGCGCGGCCAGCGCACGATTTTCAACTTCCTCGGCCCGCTGCTCAACCCCGCCGGGCCCACCGCGCAGTTGCTGGGCGTGCCGCGGCCCGGGCTGTGCGAGCCCATCGCGCGCGTGCTGCAGTCGCTTGGGTTGAGGCGCGGGATGGTCGTTTCGGGAAGCGTCCAAAGTCCGGGCGCAACGGACAGCGCGTCGGCCAGTCTGGACGAACTCTCGACGCTCGGGCCGAACACCGTCGCCGAATTCCACCACGACCGCGGATTCAGCGTGTCCACGCTCGACCCTGGAAACTTCCCGCTTCAGCCCGCTGCTCTCGCGGACCTCGCCGGCGGCGACAGACAGGCCAACGCGGACATCGTGCGGCGGTTGCTGAGCGGCGCGGAGCGCGGGCCGAAGCGCGACGCCGTGCTGCTCAATGCGGCCGCGGCGCTCTTCATCGCGAGCCGCGCGAAGTCGCTCGTCGAAGGGTGGGAACTCGCGGCCGGGTTGCTCGACTCGGGCGCGGCCCGGGCGAAGCTGGAGGAGCTGCGAACGAGGCCGTAGTGGGACGGCTCACACCGCGTCGTAAGTCCACGGCTTGCGCTGCTCGCGGGCGATCCACTTGCCGGCATCTTTGTCGCCGGTGAACTGCTCCTTCGCAGGGTCCCACTTCAACTTCCGCCCGAGCCGCAGCGCGATGACTCCGAGGTGGCACACGCTCACGGAACGGTGGCCGATCTCGACGTCGCAGATGGGCTGCTGCCGCGAGCGGACGCAGTCGAAGAAGTTTTTCATGTGGTTGTCGCTCGCATAAAGCCGCGTCGCGCCGGCGGCGAGGGGCGTGGTCAGCAACTCGGGCGCGCCCGCCTCGATCCTGCCGCGCGTGACGAAGATCCATCCGTCGGCGCCCTCGAATTTCACGCCGTGTTGCTGGCCTTCCTTGTTCACCACGGAGCCGTTCCACGCGTTCGCGGCGGTGCTGCGGCACGAGTGCGTCACGCCGTTCGCGTAGGTGTAGTTCACGTCGTATTCGCTGTGCGCGGTGAATCCGCCGGGAATCATCTCGATGAGCGGCTTCGCGGCAATCTCGACCGGCCCGCTGCGTTCGGCGCCGATGCCCCACAGCGCGATGTCGTTGTGGTGCGCGCCCCAATCGGTCATCGTGCCGCCGGAATACTCCCACCAATAGCGAAAGGTCTGGTGGCAGCGTTCCTTCACGTAATCGGTCTTCGGCGCCTGCCCGAGCCAGAAATCCCAGTCAAGCCCGGCGGGCACGGGCGACGCGGCGAACGGTCCCTCGCGCCGGCCGGACGGGAGCCACACGCTGACGTGCTTGAGTTTGCCGAGGCGGCCGTTGCGGACGAGCTCGCACGCGAGGCGAAAGTTCTTGTCGCTGCGCTGCTGGCTGCCGGTTTGCAGGACGCGCTTGCTGTCGCGCGCGACTTTCACGAGACGCCTGCCCTCGTCGATTGTGAGCGTGAGCGGTTTCTCGCTGTAAACATCCTTGCCGGCCTTGAGCGCCGCGAGGTTCACCAAGGTGTGCCAGTGGTCGGGCGTGCCGTTGACGATGACGTGGATGTCGTCGCGCTCCATGACCTTGCGGAAATCCTTCACCGGCTTCGCGTCGGGCCACATCTTTTGCGCCTGCGCCAGGCTCGCCTCATCCACGTCGCAGAAGGCCACCATCTGACCGTGCTGCGCGGCCTCGCGAGCCACGCCGCGTCCGCGCCCGCCGCAGCCGATGAGTGCGATGCCGGGCCGGTCGTTCGGCCCGAGCAGCTTGGCCAGCGCCGCCGCGCCGGAACACTCGTCGAGGAACCACTCCGGCATCGTCGAGGCGGCGGCGAGTGCGGCGGCGGATTGGATGAAGGAACGGCGCGAAGGCCGGAAGCTCTGCGGTGTCATGCGGCGCAGTGTGGTAAGGTGCGATGAGGCTGACAAGCGCGAACCCACCCGGGCGCGACCGGAGCGCGCCGCGGTTTCGTCCTTCCATCCCGCGCCGGTCCGCCGCATCGTGCCGCGGACCTGACATGGACCCTGATCGCCTCAAGTCGCTGCAAATCGCGAGCGAGCAGAAGGCCCGCCCGACGCGCGCGCTTTGGGGAATCTTCCTCGCCGTTGGCGCGATCGTGGTAGGGGTCGCCGCACTGGCGTGGCCGCGCGCGCGCGACTCCATCCGGCTTGGCAACAAGCCCGCGGGCGCCACAAAGACCGCGAACGGATCGACGCCTTCGACGAACGCGGCAGCGCGCCCGGCCACGCCAGCGCCGGGCCGTGTCGAAGGCTCCGTCCTCACCGTGAGCGGCTACATCATCCCGCGCGAACGCATCGAACTTTCGCCGCGGTTCATGGGCGTGGTGAAGTGGATTGGCGTGAAGAAGGGCGACCGTGTCACGAAGGGACAGGTGCTTGTGCGCCTCGACGACGCCGAGCAAAGGGTCCGCGTGGCCGAAGCCGAGGCGCGTATGAAAACCGCCGACGCCGCCATCGTCACGGCGCAGGTCGCCGTGCCCGACAGCGAGGCGCGGCTGGCCCAGGCCGATGCGCGGGTGGCGTCCGCGCGCGCGGCGCTCTCGAAGGCCGAGCTCGATTTCGAGCGCGCCACCAAGCTCTTCCGCGACAAGGTGGAAACCAAGCAACTGGAGGATGACACCCGTTTGCGCCTCGAGACCGCGCGCGCGGCGATTCGGGAGGCCGAGGCTGCGCTCGCTTCCGCGAAACTCGCGCCGACCGAGGCGCGTGCCCGGCTGGACTCGGCCCGAGCCACACTGCATGAGGCCACGACCGCGCGCAGCCTGGCGCAGCTTTACCTCGACTGGACGGTCATCCGCTCGCCTGTGGACGGCGTGGTCCTTGAGAAACTCGTGGATCCGGACGAGTTGGTGGTGCCGCAGAGTTTCGGCGGCGGACGCGGCCCGAGCACGGCGCTCGTGGCGCTTGCCGACCCGTCGGATTTGCAGGTGGAGATTGATCTCAACGAATCCGATCTCGCGAAAGTTTTCCTCAGGCAGAAGTGCCGTGTGACTCCCGAGGCGTATCCGGACAGGGGCTACGACGGCTTTGTCGCGGAGATCGCGCCCGAGGCGTCGCGGCAGAAGGGCACGCTGCAAATCAAGGTGCAGGTGCTGCGGCCCGATCGCTTCCTCACGCCGGAGTTGAGCGCGAAGGTGGACTTCCTGGGCGTGCCGCCGGCGGACAACCCGGCCACGAACACGACCGAGAAGTCTGCCGCGCCCGGTCAGTAGTGGGACAATCAGGGAGCATGCCTCACAACTGACGCAGTTTGTTTCTCCCTTCTCCGCGGCGGATGTGCTAGACGAGGCCGCATGAAATCAGCCCTCGCGGTCTTGCGAACCCTCGCGCTCGCGGCCGCCTTGGTCACGGCCAACCCGGCCGCCGCGGCTTCGCCGCCGAACATCCTCTTCATCTACACCGACGATCACTCGTATCGCTCGGTGAGTTGTTACGAGGGCGCGGATCCTTACGTGAAGACGCCGAACATGGACAACCTCGCCGCGCGCGGGGTGCGCTTCACGCACGCCTACATCGGCACGTGGTGCATGCCTTCGAGGGCGACGCTGCTCACGGGCTTCCACCAATACGGCGTGAAGTCGATGCGGATGGAGGGGAAGTATCCGGGCAGCGTTTACGATGCGAAGGAGTGCCGGATGTGGCCGTCGGTGTTTCGCAAGGCGGGCTACTTCACCGGCCAGATCGGCAAGTGGCACACGGGCACCGATGACGGCTTCGGCCGTGAGTGGGACTGGCAGCGCGTGTGGAACCGGCCGAAGTATCCCGACAACGCGGGCAACTACTATTACGACCAGCTCATCACGTTCAACGGAACGGAGACGAAGGCGGTCAAGGGCTACTCGACGGACAACTACACCGACTGGGCGATCGAATTCATTCGCGGACAGCACCGGCCGTTGAACAAGCCGTGGTATCTCTGGCTCTGCTACGGTGGCGTCCACAGCCCGTATCAGCCGGCCGACCGCCACAAGCAGGATTATCCCGCCGCGAAGGTTGCGACACCGCAGGACATTTACGCGCCGCGCCCGGGCAAGCCCGAATGGATGCAAAAGGTCAACACGTGGGAAAAGGGCGCGAACGGCGAACCGGTGCTGCGCCGCGAGGCGAAGGGCAAGGAAGTCGGCGACGACAAGAGGGTGGCCGAGGGCCGCACGCTGTCGGACTGGACGCGCCAATACAACCAGGCCGTGCGCTCGCTCGACGAGGGCATCGGCCGCGTGCTCGGCGCGCTTGAGAAGTCGGGGCAGTTGAAGAACACGCTCGTGGTGTTCACCGCGGACCAGGGATTCGCCTGGGGACAGCACGGCTTCCGGCACAAGCTCGCGCCCTACGACGACAACCTGCGCCCGCCGTTCATCGTCTCGATGCCCGGCACGATTCCCGAGGGCAAAGTCTGCCGCACGCCCGTCGGCGGCGTGGACCTCGTGCCCACGTTTTTCAGCTTCGCGAAGCAGCCGCTGCCGTGGCCGGTGCACGGGCACGACCTCACGCCGCTTCTCAAGAATCCCGACGCGCCATGGCCGCACCCGGTGCTCATGCCCTACACGACGCACTTCTTCGGCGAGGATACCGCGCGCGTGCCGACCGACGCCGCACACCTCTATCAAAACGGCGTGCCATGGTATTTGATGCTCGTCCAAGGCCGGCACAAATACATCCGCCCGCTCATCGCCGGCGAGACCGAGGAGCTTTACGACCTGCAAGCCGACCCCGCCGAACTCACAAACCTCGCGCACGGCATGAAGAACGCGGACACACTCCGGCAACTCCGCGACGCGACGCTCGCCGAACTCCGCCGCACCGGCGCGAAGATGGCCGACCACCTGCCTCCCGTCGGGACGCGAGCGAAGTAGGTGCGCCGGCGTCCCGGCGCCGGGCAGGGAATTCTCCTTTTCTCCCCATCGCATTGGGGTAGCATGCGCCCGTCGTGTATTTGGACTTTTACGGGCTGCGCGAGCCCCCGTTCGACATCAATCCAAATCCGCGCCTGCTCTTCTACAGCGCGAAACATCGCGAGGCATTCAACCACCTCCTGTTTGGCATTCGCGAGCGCAAGGGGTTTGTCCAGCTCACCGGCGAGGTCGGCGCGGGCAAGACCACCATTTGCCGCGCAATGATGGAGCAACTCGGGCCGCGGGTCGCCAGCGCGCTCATCCTCAATCCCATCCTCAGCCCCGACCAGCTCATCAAGGCCATCGCGATGGAGTTCGGCCTGCCAGTCAAGGGACTCGACCGGCTCGAGACGATGGACGCCATCAACCGCTTTCTTCTCGACCAAGCTGTCAAGGGCAACGACGCCGTGCTCATCATCGACGAGGCGCAGGCACTTACGGACGAGTTGCTCGAGCAAATCCGCCTGCTCTCCAATCTGGAGACCGACGACCGCAAGCTGCTTCAAATCGTGTTGCTCGGGCAGACTGAGTTGCGCGATCGCCTCAACCAGCACAACCTCCGCCAGCTTCGGCAGCGGATCAGTGTGCGCTTCCATCTCCGGCCGCTCTCGCCGGCGGAGACCGGCCGTTACATCCACCACCGGCTCGAATCCTGCGGCGCGAACGGCACGCCGGAGTTCACCGGCCCCGCGTTGTGGCGAGTCCACCGATACAGCAAGGGCGTCCCGCGCCTCATCAACACCGTTTGTGACAAGGCGCTGCTTTGCGGGTATGTTCTACAGCGTGAGCGCATCGACTTCCGCATGATCGGCCGGGCGATCCGCGAACTCGAAGGAAACGTCAACACATGAGCCTGATCAACGATGCCCTCAAGCGGGCGGGCCAGGCGCAGCGCAGCCAGCGCGCCCCGCGCATTCCCGACGAGGGCCTCAAGCCCACCGACGGGCTGCAACCGCCGCCCCGCACGTTCTTCTCCCGCCCTGTCGCGCCGTTGCTTCGCGCCATCGTCGCACTGCTCCTGCTCGGCGGCGCCGGACTCCTCTACTACAAGTGGTCCGAAAACCAGCTCGACGAATCGGAAATCGAAAACAAGTCGTCCGGCAAACGGTCCGCACGCGGCCAACACGCGGCCAGGCAGGCAGGCAAGGTGGCGGCGGACACCAACACGACCACAGTCGCCGCGGCCCCGGTCGCCGCGACCCCGGCGACGGCCAATCCGATCGTCGCCCCGCCCGTCTTGGTCACCACCGATCCTCCCGCGAAGACCAACGAACCCGCGCCGCCGCTCGTCGTCAAGGCGCCGACAAACGCGCCACCTGAAATCGCCGCGACCACGACCAATTCCCCGGCACTGCCGACTCCGCCGACACCGCCCACTTCGCCCGCCGCGGCCACTCTCTTTGCCCCACCCGGAACCACGAACCCGCCGGTCGTCGTGGTGCCGCCGACCGTTCCATCCGTCACAAACACCGTGGCCGTTCAGATGCCGTTCCCGCGTCTCCGGGTGCAGGGCATCATCCACCGCGCGGTCAATCCCTTCGCGCTCATCAACAATCGCAACGTCACGGTTGGCGACGTCATTGACGATGCGCGTATTGTGCGCATCGAGCGTTCCAGCGTCGTGTTCGAGTTTCACGGCCGCGTCCACGAACTCTGGATACTGCGGTGAAGTCCCCTCCCGCCGGCCTGTTTCAGGCCTGTGTCCTTCACGAAGACGACCACCTCCTCGTCGTCCACAAGCCCGCCGGTTGGAACACTCACGCGCCCTCACCCTTCGCCGGCGAGGGCATCTACGACTGGCTCCGCGCGCGCGAACCGCGCTGGGCTTCGCTCGCCATCATCCATCGCCTCGACAAGGACACTTCCGGCGTGATGGTCTTCGGCAAGTCGCCCCTCGCGAACCAATCCCTCACCCGTCAATTCGAGCGGCGCGAGGTCGCCAAAAAATATCTCCTTCTCACGGACCGGCCGCCGTTGCGCGATTCGGTCGTCGTCAAGTCCTGCGTCGTGAAGGACGGCAACCGCCACGTATCCCGGCCGGCGCGCCCGGGAGACGCCCTTGCCGAGACTTCGTTCCGCGTCGTCCAGCGTCGTGCCGAAACCACGCTCATCGAGGCCCAGCCGGGGACCGGCCGCACGCATCAAGTTCGCATCCACGCGGCGGACGCGGGATTTCCTATTCTCGGTGACGAATCGCACGGAGGCACGGCCGCGCACCGGGTCTGCCTGCACGCGGAGTCCATTGCCTTCGCGCACCCGTCGAGCGGCGAGACAGTGACCTTTCGCGCGGAGGCGGATTTCAAGTCTGCCCCCCACCTCGCGCTCAGGTCCGCCGTGTGCGATGTGCGGGAAACCGATGCGTTCCGGCTGATTCACGGCGCGAGCGACGGGTTCACAGGCTGGTTCGTGGACAAGCTCGGCGACTTCCTCGTCTCCGCTTCGGAGGGCCCGCTTGAGCCGGACCGGCGGGCGCGCCTTCACCTGTTGTTGCGCGAGACGGGCGCGCGAGGGGCGTATCACAAACGGTTGCTGAAAAAGGTCGCCACGCCGGCCGACGCCGCGCCGCAATGGGTCGCCGGCGACGCCGCGGCGGAAATCTTCGACGTTCGCGAGAACGGCCTGCGCTTCGGGCTGAGTTTCATCGAGGGGTATTCCCCCGGCCTTTTCCTCGACCAGCGCGACAACCGCCGCCGCTTGCAGACCGGCCACATCGCGGCGGGCTTCGACATCGGGGCCGGCTCCACCGCGCGCCGCGTGCTCAACACTTTCGCCTACACGTGCGCCTTCTCGGCCTCCGCTGCGACGGGCGGCGCCCGCGTGACGAGCGTGGACCTGTCGAAAAAATATCTCGAGTGGGGACGACGCAACTTCGCGCTGAACGGGCTCGACGCGTCGGCGCACGAATTCCTGCACGGCGATTGCTTCGACTGGATGCGACGGCTGGCGAAAAAGGGCCGCGCGTTCGACGTGGTGCTGCTCGACCCGCCGACCTTCTCACGTTCGAAGTCCGCGGGAGTTTTCGCGGCGAAGCAAGACTACGCGTCGCTGGTGACCCTCGCGCTGCCGCTGCTCGCGCCCGGCGGCGTGCTCTTCGCATCCACGAATGCCGCCTCGCTCGCGCCGGAGGGATTCCTCGGAGCCGTCCGCGGCGCGGTCGCCCGCGCGCGGCGCAGCATCGTCAGTGAACACTACGCGCCGCAACCGCCCGACTTCCCAATCACGCGGGGGCTGCCCGCGCACTTGAAGACGGTTTGGATGAAGATTCAGTGAAGGGCACGCCGGGGACGATCGGCGGTTTGCAACGATGGCCGCAAACGCCACCACGCCGTCACTTCCGGCGTTGGTCATCCATCGACCGCGAGATGAGGCTCGTGGCCCGCTCGGGCTCGGGTCGACGAAACCACGGAAGGATGACCCAGAATCCCGCAACCAGCAGCGCGACGGATCCCGCGGCGAGCAGCCACGAGTTTCCGCGCCTCGAAGCCGGCGTCGCGACGGCTACGTGCGGCGTGACGACCGCGGCGGTTGGTTGCGCAGGCGCAGATGAGGGCGGGTTCGAGGGAGCCTCGATCACCTGAGACGATGAAGTCACGGGTGGATTGGCGGCAACGACCTTCGGCGGGGCCGACGGATTCACTTCAGCGGACTTCGTCGCTGCGACCGGCGGGAGGTTTGTGATCAGCACCGGACGACTGGTGGCAGGCTGCACGGGTTCGGGCGCGGGATTTGTCACACGCGGCGGAGCCGGAGACGTGGCTGTGGGTGCCTTGCTCGCAGTCGCCGGAGTCTCAGGAGGCGCGGACTTCACCGTCGGTTCGGCAACGGGCTGCACCTTGGCCGCCGCAGATGGCGGGATGGGCGGCGGGATCGGATTCGCAGCAGGCGGGGCCGCCGCCACGGACTTGGTTTCCTTCGGCGGTGCGGGAGGCGGCGGCGTTTCGTTCGGCGCGACCGCGGGCGGCGGCGGTTCGCGTTTCGGCGGCTCGACTGCCTTCGCAGGCGCCGGGGATGGAGTGGCGACTGCGGGCACGGGACTCGGCGCCTGAACGGCGGGCGCCGTCTTGGCGGGCGCGGGCGGCGGCGCACTGGCCACGACAGCCGCAGACGGTCGATTCGTCGGGGAAGGCACCGAGAGAACATTGGTCGCCGCGACGGGCGCGGCGCCGGGCTTCATCAACACCGGCACGGACGTGGGCGGCGCGAACGGCGCGAGTTCGCTCCCGGGGGCGCCGGCCTTCGCGAGCACCTGCCGAAATCCGGACAGCTCGATGGGTTCGTCGCCGAGCGTCACCGCGAAGTCCACGATCTGCCCGCGCCGCGCCGCGAGCGCCGTCACAAACGGTTTCTTCACCCGGCGCATTTCCTCCGCGCGCGTCCCGTAGGTCACGTTGATCTTGCGGTCGAACGGCGTCCCGACGACGACCTGTTCGCCATCGGAGATGATGACGGCGACGAGCAGCTCCGTGGCGCGCATCGCCGCGAGCACCTCGGGCACGAGGCGGTCCATGCGCGAGGCCCGTCGGAACTTCTGCGACTTCAAGTGCTGGGCCGCGCGGGCCGCGACGCTGCCGCTGTTCTCCGGTGACCACGTGATCACGGGCAACCCGCGGGCGTTCAGGTCCTCGTTGAAGGTCCACACGGTGAACTCCTCGCCCGGCCGCATTTCGCCGTGCAAGCCGGAGGCGACGAGCGAGGCGAGGGTCAGTTGCGCGGAATCGCTCAGCCGCGACATCGCGGATGAAGTGTCCACGATGAAGAGAAAACCGCACCGAACGGGCGCCGGGACCTGCGCCGGCGCCGTAGCACCAAGCGCAAAAGCCAGCCCGGCCGCAACCAGGAGCGCGCGGGTGCGGAATGGTGGCGGTCGTGACTTCACGCGACCCTCCTGAACGCCACGCGCTCGCGGCGGTTGTGTTCCTTTACATCGAGGCGGAGTTCATCAAGCGTGTCGGCGATTTGCGCGATGAACACGCCGCAACTCTGGGCCATCCCGCCGAGGGCGATCACCGTGTCGCGCTCGGCAAAGTCGTCCGTGATTGCGAGCACCTCGCCGAATTTTTGGAACCGATACGCCGCGCGCTCGATCAACTGGTCCGCGGTCTTGCCGTCGGCCGAGTAGAGAATCTCCAGCTCGTGCGTGGAGGGGAGCCTGGGTGTCCCGGGCGGGGCGCCGGCGCCATCGAAGACAATGGTGATGGGGGTGCCGATGGCGTCGCGATACTTCGTGAGCATCTGGAGCAGCGCGTCGCGCGCGGCGGCCGAATGCCGCGGCCGCCCCGGCGCGAGCCCGGGCCACGCGTGCAGCAGGCTGTAACCGTCCACAAGAATCCGGACAAGAGCCACGTTGGGACGTTAACGCCGCGTGATGGATTGGGGAACGGAAAATTCGCCCGTGGACGGACTCACCGGCGTTGCCCGAGCCAGAGCATGAGCGCGGGCACGGCCACGCCAAGCGCGAGCACGAGCAGCACAGGCCAGACCGGCTTGATGCTGCGAAACGCCAGCACCACGCCGAGCAACACCGTGAGTGTCGCCGCCGCCGCCATCAATACAACGAGCGCCTGGTAGAGCTTGGGCGACGACGGGTTCCGCGTCTCGGATTTGCCGGGATAGACTTGGTAAACATGCACGACGCGGAACTTCTGCGCGAGCGACTCCGCTTCGCCGGGTTCCTTGATGCGGTTCGGTTCCACGGTCTGATACCATCCCGTGAGCAGGTAGAAGACCAGCATCGGGGCGAAGAAGCACCCGAGGTAAAGATGCGCGCGGCGCAGGTTTTTCATCGCAGGCGTTCGCGCCGGACCGGCGCGGACTACTTCTCAGGGATGGGGATGAAAATCTTCTGGCCGATGAACATCTTGTCCGGGTTGAGCTTCGGGTTTGCATCAAGCACGGCCTTCAATGTGACCTTCGCCGGCTTGCCCTTGGACTTGAGGTCATCGTTGTAGGCTTTCACGACGCCGCCGAGTGTCTGACCCTTTTCGATCGGGTGCCAGACACCCTTCGCGTCGGCCGCGGGCGAGGGCGTCGCGCCGTCGGGTTCCGCGAGCTTTGGAGGGGATTTGGTTTTCCCATTGGGCGCCTTGGCCCCTCCGTTGCCGGGAGGCGCGGCGGGGGGCGCGACGGGGACGGACTTCAGCATCTTCTCGACCTCGGCGAGGATTTTTTGCTGGTCCGCGACGCGGCGCTGGTCGAGTTCCTTGAGTTGTTGGGCGAGCTTCAACACGTCCTCGTTGTTGCCGGCGCGGCGCGCGGTGAGTTCGGCGGCTTCGATGACCTTTTCCAGCCGCGCATTAAGGGCGGTGATGTCCTGTCGAAGCTTGAAGTTCGAGGCCTGCAAATCTTCGACGCTCTTCTCGAGCCGGCGCATTCGCTCCTCGACAACGGCGTCCTGCGCGAGCGCGGCGGGCGTCCACGGGCCGAGATGCGCGACAATCGACACGGCGCAAAGCAATCGTTTCATGGTTTGAAGATAGGGACGCGGCGGGGGCGGGTTCAAGGTTCAAAGTGCGCGCACCCGTGTCCACCGGGAACTCGCCGCCACCGCGCGCTTACTTCGGAACGTCCGCGGTGCGCTCGCCGCGGACGATTGTCTCGATCGACTTCAACGGGCCGTTGTCCTCCAGTCGCAAGACGCAGAAATCCGCGGGCTGGCCCGGCGCGAGCGGTTCCCCGAGACTCATCAACTTCGCCGCGCGGACTGAAAAGTGATCCCACACGTCGCGCCACGACCGCCCGAGCATCTGCGCCGCGCGGAACACGCCCTCGATCGGCTTGAGCGCGGAGCCCGCGAAGTTTGTCTTGCCCGGCAGGCGCACGATCTGGTCCGCGCCGACTTCGAGTTCCAGCGAGCCGATCGTGTAACGACCCGGGGGCGCGCCCGCGGCGGACATCGCGTCGGTCGTGTAGTAGATGCGTGCCGGTGGCAGCGCGCGGTGCAGCAGGCGGAAGAGCAGCGGTGAAACGTGGATCGTATCCGGAATGATTCCCGCGACAAGCCCCGGCGTGTCCGCGACGCGCCAGATCACGTTGTCGTGCCGGTCGAGCTGTTGCGGCAGCGCGTTGCCGAGATGGGTGAAGGCCGTCGCGCCGGCGCGGACCGCGCGCTCCATGGTCTCAGCGGAGGCGTTCGTGTGGCCGAGGCTGACTTTGATTCCGAGCGACACCGCGGCCTGGATGGCATCGAGCGCACCCGTGCGCTCCGCGGCGAGCGTGAGCAGCACCGGGTCGTCGCCGGCGGCTGCGCGGAGTTCCTCGATGTCACGCGGTGTCGCGTCGCGCATCACGTCCGCATTGTGAGCGCCCTTGAAGCCCGGCACGGCCGAGAGAAACGGTCCTTCGATGTGGAAGCCCGCGATGGCGTGGCGCAACTCGGCGTTCCGCGCGCGCCGATCGCGCACGTGCCTCACGCGCGCAAGGATCCGCGGCCATTCGTCGGTGATGAGCGTGTAAAGAACTCGCGCGCACCCGTCGCGCCGAAGCCGCCGCGTCGCCGCGAGCAACTCGTCGTCGGTGAGTTGGTCCCGCTGGAAATCCACGCCGCCGTAGCCGTTCACCTGCGGGTCGAAGAGCGCGGGCGCGAGCCACGCATCCTCGGGCGCCTTGCGCGCGGGTTCGAGCGCCGTGACGACGCCGTCCGACCACGCAAGCCGGACTGGCTGGCGCGTCGCGTAGTGCATCGCGATGGCTTCGCCGTGGTTCACGCGGGAATTTCGGTTCGCCCGCGCGCGCGAATCAAGCCTTTCCCGAGGAAAGTCCTTGTCAGTCGCGAGCGCCTGCGGCTACCTATCGCGCCACCATGAAAGTCGAATTCTACGGACATGTCCGTCAATACCACAACATCAAGGCGGAGATCGATGCCAACATCGAGCGGGTGCTGCTCAGCGCGAATTACGTGCAGGGCCCGATGCTCAAGCAGTTCGAGGCCGAACTCGCCGCGTATCACGGCACCAAGTTCGCCGTCGGCCTCGGCAACGGCACCGACGCCATCTGGCTCGCGCTGATGGCGCTGGGCATCGGACCCGGCGACGAAGTCATCACGCATCCGAACACGTTTTTTGCGACGGCCGAGGCGATCTGGATCGCCGGCGCCACCGCGGTCTTCGTGGATTGCGACCCGCGCACCAAGTGCATCGACCCCGCGAAGATCGCGGCCGCCATCACGCCCAAGACCAAGGCCATCATCCCGGTCCACCTCTACGGCCAGTGCGCGGACATGAACGCGATCAAGAAAATCGCCGACAAACACGGGTTGAAGCTGATCGAGGACAACGCGCAGGGCATCGGCTCCAGCGGGCCGGGCTTCAAGGTCGGCGCACTCAGCGATGTGGCGACCACGAGCTTCATCATCCAGAAAAACCTCGGCACGTTCGGCGACGGAGGCGCGCTCACCACGAACAACGCCGCCGTGGACGCCACGGTCCGCAAGCTCCGCAACCACGGCTCGAATGCGCGCAACGTGCACAGCTACGGCTTCAACAGCCGGCTCGACGACCTGCACGCCGGCGTGCTCAGTGCGAAGCTCAAGCACATCGACGCGTGGAACGACAACCGCCGCAAGTGGGCCGCGCGCTACACCGCGGGTTTGCAGGGCGCGAAGCATTTCACGCTGCCGGTTGAACTGCCCGGCTACCGGCACGTGTTCCACCTCTACGTCATTGAGACGAACGACGCGGCCAGGCGCGATGGCTTCCTGAAATTCCTCAACGACGCGGGCGTGGACGCCAAGACGCATTACTCCATCCCGATCCACCAGCAGGCGGGCTATCCGTGGGGCAAGGGCGCGCGCATCGTCGGCTCCGTGGCGAACGCCGAGCGCAACGCCGCGAGCTGCATCTCGCTGCCGATGTTCCCCGAGCTCACCGCGGACGAGGTGGACTTCGTCATCGCGAAGGTCGTCGAGTGGGACGAAGCCCAGGGCTAAACGGACAAGAAAAATGAGCAACCCCTATCGCGTCCTCGTCGCCGGCATGGGCAAGCGCGGCATGCACCACGCCACCACTTTCAACGCCAACCCGCGCTTTCAGGTCGTCGGCATCTGCGACATCGACGCAGCCCGGCTCGAAGCCGCCGCGCCCAAGCTCGGCAACCCAGCCAAGGGCAACGATGCCGCCGCGCTCGCCCGCGAGGTGCGGCCCGACGTGTTCTGCTTTTGCACGCTCCCGAACCTCCGCGCGCCGATGATCCGCGCGGGCATCGACGCGGGCGCGAAACTCATCGCATTCGAGAAGCCCGTCACGCTCACGAGCGCCGAGTTGTTCACCGTGCGCGACCTCATCCGCGGCGCGGGCGTGAAGGCTGTCGTCAGCCATCAGCACCGTTACGGCGCGCACTATCGCAAGGCGATGGAAATCGCCGCCAGCGGCGCACTCGGCCGCGTCCACACCGTTTATGGCGCGGCGACCGGCTGGATGGTCCACATGCTCTCGCATTTGATTGATTACACGTGCTGGTTCAACACCTACACGCCCGCCACATGGGTCATGGCGCAGGCCGCGGGCCGCCACAAACTCGCGGACAACCATCCCTCGCCCGATTACATCGCGGGCTTCGTGCAGTTTGCCAACGGCGTGCGCGGCATCTACGAATGCGGCGCGGGAGCGCCCGACCAGCCCGACGTGCCCCGCTGGTGGGGCAAGAACCGCATGGGCGCGCAAGGCACCGAGGGCTTCGTCGAGGTGCTGACCAACGGCGGCTGGCGCGCGGTGACGAAGAGCCGCGGCGCCGAAAGCGGCGAGGGCGTGATGAACTACGAGAACGACATGCCGCCTTACATCCAGGAAATGGCCGACTGGCTTGATGACGATGCGAAGGTGCACTCGTGCAACTTCGGGCACGCCTGCCTCGGCGCGGAGATCATGCTCGCGATGCAGCGGAGCGCGGCAGAAGGCGGCCAGGTCGCGCTTCCGCTCACGTCCGGCGCGGATGAGCAGGCGTTGCTCAAGTCCAGGCTCTCCGGACAGCCCGTGCTCGTATCGTTCGAGCAGAACAGGAAGGAATTCGGTTTGCCGTGACGCGGCGGGCGTTCCTCCGCTCGCGCGGGATGGAACGCCCCGGCCCGAACGGCCTTCAATCGCCGCTTCTTCATGTCCATTTGCGTCCGTTCGTGGTTCACTCCGCCGCGTGGAAGTCATCATCCGTCCCAATGCCGCGGGCGCCGCGGATCTCGTGGCCCGCATCATCGCGCGCGAGTTGCTCGCGCATCCGCAGCTGGTGCTCGGCCTGGCCACCGGCCGCACGATGGAGTCCGTTTACGACCGGCTCGTTCGCATGCACCGCGAGGACGGCCTCGACTTCTCCCTCTGCCGCACCTTCAATCTCGACGAATACGTCGGCCTCGCCGCGGACGACCCGCACTCGTATCGGCACTACATGGAGGAGCATCTCTTCCGGCAGATCGAGATTGACCCGCGCAACACTTATCTGCCCGACGGCGCGGCCGCGGACATTGATGCCGAGTGCGCGCGATACGAGCAGACCATCCGCAAATTCGGCGGCATCGATCTCCAATTGCTCGGCATCGGGCGCGCCGGGCACATTGGATTCAACGAGCCGCTCTCCGCGCTCCACTCCCGCACGCGCGTGAAGGCGCTCGCCCCCGCGACGCTTCAGCAAAACGCCGCGCACTTCGGCGGAGCCGACAAAGTCCCGCGCCGCGCAATCACGATGGGCGTCGGCACGATCCTCGAAAGCCGCCGCTGCCTGCTGCTCGCGACGGGCGCCGCCAAGGCAGACATCCTTGCAAAGGCCGTCGAGGGCCCCATTACCGCGATGATTTCCGCCACCGCGCTTCAGCTTCACGCCCGCTGCACCGTCGTCGTGGATGAACCCGCCGCGAGCAAGCTGCAAGGCGCCGACTACTACCGCTGGATCTTCGAGAACGAGCCCGAGTGGGAAGGATTGCGGTGATCAAACCACGAAGCCACGAAGGACACAAAAGACGGACAGGGGAAGGGCTTGGTGTCCCCGCCTTCTTCGTGTCCTTCGTGCCTTTGGGGTTGGTTTGAAACACGGAGCCGCGGGCAACGCCGGCCTGCGCGCTACTTCGGCGGTTTCGCGGATTCCCCGACCTGCCCCTTCACGTGGACGGTCTGCGTGGGGAATGCAAATTCGATGCCGGCCGCGTCGAACCGGCGCTTGAGCTCGAGGTTCAGTTGCTGGAATTCCCTGGCGTATTCCCTGAAGTCCGTGCCCGCCCACCAGTGCTCGACGAGGACGTTCAGCGACGAGTCCTTGAACTTGTTGAACGTGATGACGAGATCCGCGGTCCTCGGGTGCGGCTTGAAGATCTCGTCGAGAATCGCCAGCGCGCGCTCGACCTTGTCCGCGGGCGTGTCGTAAGTGAGGCCGAGGTTGAGCGTGGTCTTGATGTTCGGCCGGCGGCTGATGTTGGTGATGCACGCGTTGGCCATTGTGCGGTTGGGCACGGCGACGAGGTAACCCTCGAGGTTGCGAATGCGCGTGCTGCGCATGCCGATGGATTCCACCGTGCCTTCCACCTGGTCAAACTGCACGCGGTCGCCCACGCGAAACGGCCGGTCGGTGAACAGGGCGACCGCACCGAAGAGATTTGAGAGCGTGTCCTGCGCCGCGAGGCCGACCGCAAGCCCGCCGATGGAAAGCGACGCGAGGAGTCCGGTGACGTTGACGCCGAGATTTTGGAAAGTCACCAGCACGGCGACCATGATGACGAACGCCTTGATGGTCTTGCAGATCACCGGAAGCAATTGCATGTCCAGCACGCCGCGCTCGGCCTCGGTGATGCGCCGCTCCCACAAACCCATCGCGAGATCCACGGCCTTGAGCGCGACGTAAGTGATCGAGCACGCGACCACGAGCTTGAGTCCCTTCGAGATGAACACCGCCGCCCATTCCGGCCACGCGAAGACCCGCAGGCCGATGTGCATCAGGATGACGAACGTGATGATTTTGACCGGCCCCCGCGCCAGCTCAAGCAGCAGGTCGTCCGTCTGCGTCTGCGTGCGCGACGTGGCCTTGCGGAGCTGCGTGCGGAAGAAGCAGTCCACAAGCTTCGCCGCGTAGAACGCGAGCACGATGTAAAGCAGCGAGGCGACATACTGCCAGACGGGATTCCCGAGCAGCGTGCCTTGGAGCCACTCGACACGATCGAGCCCGAACGTGAGCCAGGCGCCAGTCTGCGCCGGCGCGAGCGGACCTGCGGGCGCGTTCGTTGCTTGGGTGAGCGGGGTTGGGTCGGCCATGGTTGTCGCGTGGTTTGGGTCGGCTCGAACGGTCACAGTCGTCCCATCGGGTCCGGAAGCCTTCACCGAGTCCCGCGGGGATTTGGCGGAAGGGGAGGGATTCGAACCCCCGGTAGCCTTTCGACTACGCCTGATTTCGAGTCAGGTGCCTTTAACCACTCAGCCACCCTTCCTGTCGTTCAACACAAGGCACTTACGGATGGACTGAATCCTGCGTGTTGACAATCTGATGCTGTAATCTGATACCGGCCGTGTGCATTGGAAAGCGACCAAGATTTCGCATGGCACCTTTCAATCGCCCTGACAGAAAACCCCGTTTGCCAATCTGAGCCGCTACGCACCATCGGGAAAATACTTCGCCCGGATCAGAATCGGCGGCAAGCTTATTCGCCTCAGCCTTCGGACCAAAACCCCCAGCGTTGCCAAACTCAAGCTGGCCGATGTGGAGAAGCAGGGCAACGACACAGGAAAAGCTCAAACTCCTGCTCTCCCAACTCCTTTTGAAATGCGCCAAAGAAATGCCAGCCAATGTGGACCTTCTCGACCTATGCCTCACCTTTCGAAAAGACCACGAATTGAGCAAAATCCTCTGCTGGCCTTGCTCGAGACGGTAGAGGGTGGAAGGCGAGATGCCCAGTTTGCGGGCGAATCGTGCGCAGGTGAGACCGCCGCGCTTCTTGCGGAGGAAGGATCCGAGATGTTGGTCCAGCGACTTTGGCACGCTGGCGACTGTGCCGCGTGGTCCATTCCGGATGTGGAATGTTTGGTGTTGACGGAAGGCATTATGGTGGACAGGAACGCCCCGAGCCTCGACATAGCTGAACAGCGTTCCTTTAGACCATGCAATTCTACGTTCTGCGTGATGGAAAATACGAAGGCCCGCTCCCCAAGGAAAAGGTTGAGGAGATGCTGAACATCGGGCAATTGAGAAGTTCCGACCTTGCATTCCGAGAAGGCCTTTCCAACTGGATGCCGGTTGTGGCGGCCCTCGCGGCACGCTCGACCCCCCCCGCAATTTCCACGACGGACGGTGAGAGTAAACGCGCCCCCCCACTTGCGCGTGTCGCTGAGGCTCCGTCTGCGAATTCGACTGATTTGAGCACGCCAACGCAGATCAAAACTCCTCATCCGTCCGTCCAGCCTCAGGATTTTATTCACCAGCGGGCACCGGGATCCATCTTGGGCAAAGCAAAAGCCTTTGGGGGAGCCTTCAAGAGCGCTGACTGGTTGCTGATCTTCCCCCTCGCCGAGCTTCACCTTCACCCAGAGCGGCATTCAACGCAGCCTGCCGGAACTCCATGCTAATCTCCGTCACGACCTCGCGCTTCTGCTCTTCTCGGCACCTCAGGCCAAAAGGCAAATCTGATACTGCCATTGTATACTGCTTGCCCGAAATCGGGTCTTTTCGGGTCCTCTGGAGTCCATTTGCTGCCGGCTCAAAACCGTTTCGATCTCTTGTGGGGATTTGAATTGTCCGCTGCTGTCCACTTGGGGGACAATCGGGGAAGAATGCTTTCTTCATTTTCCTCATGAACTCAAATCCCTCACTGCTGAACCTGAACCGCCGCCAGTTCCTTGGCCGAATGACCACGGGGATGACCGGCGTCGCGCTCGCGCAATTGCTCGCGGAGGAGTTCGCTCTTGCTGCCGCGAGCCCGGCGACCGCGTCCTCCGGCGTCGCGCCGCACTTCGCGCCCAAGGCGAAGCAGGTGCTCCAGATTTTCTGTCCGGGCGCGGCCTCGCACATGGACCTGTGGGATTACAAACCGATGTTGGAGAAGTTCCACGGCACGCCGCTGCCGGGCGGCGAGGCAGAGGTGAGTTTCCAGGGCAAGAACGGCAACCTGATGAAATCGCCGTGGCCGTTCGCCGCGGCGGGCCGGAGCGGGAAGAAGATTTCCTCGATGCTGCCGCATATGGCGCGGCACGTGGACGACATGGCGTTCATTCACTCGATGACGTCGCGGACGAACACGCACGGACCGGGCTGCGTGAACATGAACTCGTGTTTCACGCGTGACGGTTTCCCGGCGGCCGGCGCGTGGGTGAGTTATGCCCTCGGCAGTTTGAACCGCGACCTGCCGACCTACGTGGCCGTGCAGGACCTCCGCGGCGAGCCGCCCAACGGCAAGGCGAACTGGGGCAATGGATTTCTGCCCGCGCAGTATCAGGCTGTCGCCATGGCCGCGCAGCAACCGCTCCGCAACCTCGCGCGGCCCGCGTCCATCACCGCGAAGGAAGACGAGGCGACGCGGGAGTTTCTGAAGGTCGTCAATGCTGAGCACGCCGCCGCGCATCCGGGCAATGACGAGTTGCGCGCGCGCATGGCGAGCTACGAACTCGCGGCCAAGATGCAGCTCGCCGCGCCCGAGGTGAGTGACCTTTCGCGCGAGCCCGGGCACGTGCATCAGCTTTACGGCACCAACGACAGCAACAAGCTCAAGGCCGCTTACGCCCGCAATTGTCTGCTCTCGCGGCGCATGTTGGAGCGCGGCGTGCGTTACGTGAGCCTCTACTGCGCGTCGCGGGCGAGCGCGGTGGACGGGTTGCTGAACTGGGACGCGCACAAGACGCTGAAGGCGGATTACGAGCGGCACTGCCCGATTTTCGACCAACCGACCGCCGCGTTGCTCACCGACCTGAAACAGCGCGGGATGCTCGACGACGTGCTGGTCGTGTGGTGCACCGAGTTTGGCCGGATGCCGACGCATCAGGAAGGCACCAGCGGACGCGACCACAACCCCGACGCGTTCACGACGTGGATGATGGGCGCAGGCGTGAAGGGCGGCGTCAGCTACGGCGAGACGGACGACTTCGGCCGGCGCAGCGTGGTGGACGTGGCCACCGTGTATGACTTCTACGCGACCGTGCTGCACCTGCTCGGGTTGAACCACGAGAAACTCACCTACTACCACAACGGCGCGCAACGCCGCCTCACCGACGTGCATGGGCACGTGCTGAAGGAAATCCTCGCGTAATTCCGACCGTGAAACATTCCCTCACCCTCCTCGCCGCCCTGCTGCTCGCGCCGTTTACGGCGCTGCATGCCGCCGCGCCCACGGACAGTCGTTACGCGCCCGACTGGGCGGGTGTTGCTCCGAAACGGGTGATCAAGCACTCGCAGCCGACGGGCGATTCACTCGTTAAGGCCATCGCCGCGCTTCAGCCGGGTGACCAGCTCGTGATCTCCGCCGGCACCTACAGCGTGAATCGCCTCTGGGACATCCTCGTGAGCGGAACGGCCGAGGCACCGATCTGGATCGTGGCCGCCGAGGGCGCGAACGTGGTCTTCACGCGACCCGACGCGAAACAAAACGTGCTCAACATCGGGCAGGGTGGTCCGGTGAGGTATCTTTGCCTGCGCGGCGTGGAGATCACCGGTGGCAGTCACGGTCTCCGCCTCGGCCAGTGCAGCGAAGTGTGGATTGATCGGTGCCACATTCATCACACCGGACAGGTTTGCCTCAGTGCCAACAGCGCGAACACGCGCCGGCTTTTCCTCACGCGGAATCACCTCCACCACGGCGGTGGTCACGGCGAGGGCATGTATCTCGGCGCGAACAACGGTCAGTTCATCATGAGCGAGAGCGTAATCGCGTTGAACCATGTTCACGATTGCCGCGGGGAACAGGGCGACGGCATCGAGGTGAAGCAAGGTTCGTGGGGCAATCTGATTGCCGAGAACGACATTCACGATACGCAATATCCCTGCATCACCGTGTATGGCACCGCTGGGAAACCGGTGAACATCATCGAGCGCAACCTGTGCCGCCGCAGCGATAATCACACCATGCAAGTGCAGGGCGAGGCCGTTGTGCGGAACAACGTGCTAATTGGCGCCAAGGGTTCCGGATTCGCCAGCACGGATCACCAGGGCAAGACGCTGAACCTTCAGGTCGTCCACAACACGATCATCAACACCGGTCACGCTTTCAGCGGTGGTTCATGGAATGGCCGGAATGGCATGATCCTCGCCAACAATATCCTCTACTCGCGCGACCAGAACGCGCTGCATTTCGCCAATGGCAACGCTGGTGTGGTGAGCACGGGAAACGTGATTCTGGGCGCCGGCCCCAAGGAGGGCACCAAACCGGGACGCGGTCTCGCGGATTTCGTCGGTGTCACCTGGGACGGTCAGAAACACGATGCGACTCCCGCGGCGTCGGCTCCAGTGGCGCAGGCGGATGCGCGTTACCTGGTCGAAACTGATTTCTCCGGACGCAAACGCACTCAGCCGATCAGTGGTGCGATGACGCGATAACCTTGTCTAGACTGCGCAGGCCAAACATGAAACCGCTGCTCAACCTCCTGGTAATCCTTTTTCTCACGCCGCTCGCCGCGCTGAACGCCGCCGATGCTGCGAAGCCTAAGCCCAACATCGTCTTCATCATCTCGGACGATCAGGGAGCCGGTGATTATGGCTTCATGGGGCATCCGCAGGTGCAGACGCCGCATCTCGACAAGCTCGCTGCGCAGAGCCTCGCTTTTCCGCGCGGTTTTGTGCCGACGAGCGTTTGTTGTCCGAGTCTCGCGACCATCATCACCGGGCTTTATCCGCATCAGCACAAGGTCACCGCCAACGATCCGCCGCAGTCGCCGGGCACGACGGCCAAAGGCGGGCGTGGCTCCACCGCCGAGCTGACCGCGCAGTGGAATGGCTTGCTCGACAAGGTGCCCACGCTGCCACGCTTGCTCGCGAACGCGGGTTACTTGAGTTTTCAAACGGGCAAGTGGTGGCACGGCGATTTCACGCGCGGTGGTTTCACGCACGGCATGTCGCAGGGCTCCCGCCACGGCGATGCGGGGCTCACCATTGGCCGCGAGGACATGAAGCCGATCTACGATTTCATCGCCGAATCGCGGAAGCAGCAGAAACCCTTCTTCGTGTGGTATGCGCCGTTCATGCCGCACACACCGCACACGCCTCCGGAGCGTCTGTTTAAGAAGTATGCCGCCAAGACCGCCTCACCGCACGTCGCGCGCTACTGGGCCATGTGTGAGTGGTTTGACGAAACCTGCGGCGAACTGCTCGGCCATCTCGAGCGCGAGAAACTCGCCGAGAACACCATCGTCATCTACGTGACCGACAACGGCTGGATCCAATCGCCCACCGCCGCCGCCTTCGCGCCGAAGAACAAGACGACGCCGTTCGACGCCGGGCATCGCACGCCCATCCTCGTGCGCTGGCCCGCTCAAGTGAAGCCAGCCAAGTTCACCGCGCTGGCTTCTTCCATCGACCTCGTGCCCACCGTGCTCGCCGCGCTTCAGCTGCCCGCTCCGAAAGAGCTCCGCGGCATCAATCTGCTCGACGCCAAGGCTGTCGAAACGCGCCACCATGTGTTTGGTGAGGATTTCACGATCCGTTCACTCACGCTCGACGATGCGAGCGCGAATGTGCTGTGGCGCTGGGCCACCGATGGTCGCTGGCGGCTCGTTCTGCCGCGCACCTTTGAAGCCGCGGGCTCGCTCAAAACCATCCCGCCGGACAAATACCTGAAGCCGGATCTCATCGCCACGCTCGAAGCCGCCCAACCCATGCTCTACGACTTGGAGTCCGACCCAAAAGAAGAAACCAACGTCGCCAGCAAGCATCCCGACATCGTCGCGGCCCTTCGCGACAAACTTGATGCCCACTGGACACCGAAGCCTTCCCCGAAATGAAGACGGCAATCACGCTCCTGAGCACCCTTTCGCTTGCGCAGTTGACTGCCTTGACCGCAGCCGAGCCTTCCGGCATCGCCTTCTTCGAGCAGAAGATTCGGCCCGTGCTGATCGAGCATTGCTACGAGTGCCACAGCGCGCAGGCGAAGAAGCTCAAGGGCAACCTTTACCTCGATTCGAAGGCCGGCTGGCAGAAGGGCGGCGATTCCGGGAAGCCTGCGATCATTCCCGGCAAGCCGGAGCAGAGCCTGCTCATCCAATCCGTGCGGCACGAGGTCGAGGATCTGGAAATGCCGCCGAAGAAACCGAAGCTGTCCGATGCCGTGATCGCCGACCTGATGACGTGGGTGAAGCTCGGCGCGACCGACCCGCGCGACGGCGTGAAGCTCGAAGCGAAGCGCGGCGACAAAACCTGGTGGTCGCTCCAACCACTCGCGACGAAGCATCCGCACGAGAGCCTTGATGGATTCATCCGCGCCAAGCTAGCTGAGAAAAAGCTCACGCAGAATCCGCCGGCTGATCCGCGCACGCTCATCCGCCGCATGACCTACGACCTGCACGGCCTGCCGCCGACACCGGAGGAGGTAGAGGCGTTCGTGAAGGCGCATAAAGCCAGCCCACGTCAGGCCATCGAAGCGCTCATCGATAGCCTTCTCGCCAGCCCGCGTTACGGCGAGCGTTGGGGTCGCCACTGGCTCGACGTCACGCGCTTTGGCGAGAGCCTCGGCTTCGAGCGCAATGTCATCGTTGATGATCTCTGGCCGTGGCGCGACTGGGTCATCCGCTCGATCAACGAGGACAAGCCGTTCAACCAGTTCATCCGCGAACACCTCGCCGGCGATGTTCTCGGGAAGGATGATCCGGGCGTGGAAGTTGGCAGCGCCTTTCTCGTCGCCGGTCCTTACGACGATGTGGGCAACCAGGACAAGGTTGCGCAGGCGAACATTCGCGCCGCCACGCTCGACGACATCGTCACCGCGGCGGGGAGTGCGTTTCTCGGACTCACGATCAACTGCGCGCGGTGCCACAACCACAAGTTCGACCCCATTCCCACTGAGGATTATTACCGGCTGCGCGCGGCGTTCGAGGGCGTGACTCATGGACGGCGCGTGGTGACCACGAAGGAGGAGCGCGCCGCGTTTGCCGCCGCGACCAAGCCGTTGAATCAGAAGCTCGCCCAGATCAAGGCCGAGTTGGAGAAGCTGGACAAGGACATCGATGCGCGGGCCAAGGCCGCCGCTTCCACCATCAAGGCCACCCGGCCAAAGATCGATCCCCACGGCACCGACGAGTCGTTTCCCGCCACCGAGGCGAAGTTTCTGCGCTTCGTGATTCACGGGTTCACCACGGCCCCGGCGGGGAAGAAGCGGGCGAACGCGCCCGGCGGCAAGCTCACCGAATTCCAAGTATGGAGCAACGACGGCCGGAATGTCGCCCTCGCCAGCAACGGCACCACGGCTGAAGGCGCGAAGTCCACAACGGCCGAGGACTTCCCGGAAGCTTACGGGCCGCAATACTGCATCGATGGCATGACTGGCGAGGGCTGGTTCATCGGCGAACCGCCGGTGCTCACGCTCACATTCGCCAGGCCGGAGACGATCCACCGCATCACCTTCATCAACGCGCGAGGCGAGCGCGGAACGGACGAAAGCAGAGTGGCCGGCGCCACACCCTGCGAATACGAAGTTCAGACCTCCCTCGATGGCAAGACGTGGACGACCGTCGCCACGGACGAAGGCCGCGAACCGTGGACGCTCGCGCACCGCGCGGCCAAGGCGCGGCACAACGTCATCACAGCGGAGGAAACCGCCCGGATCACAGCGCTCGAACAGCAAATCGCCGACGTGCAACGGCAGATCAGTCGCGTGCCGAAGCTGCCGCAAATCTGGGTTGGTAACCCCGAGCAGCCCAAGGAGCGCACGTTTGTCCACAAGGGCGGCGATCCGATGAAGCCCGGTGAGGTCGTGGCGCCCGCGAGCCTGAGCGTGCTCGACCGCGTGACAGCGCCCTACGAACTTCCGGCGGATGCGCCCGAAGGCGAGCGCCGTCTCGCGTTGGCGAAGTGGATCACCGGCGATCAGAACGCGCTCGCGTTGCGCGTGCTGGCCAATCGCGTCTGGCAATACCACTTCGGCGTCGGCCTGGTGGACACGCCGAGCGACTTCGGTTCCCTCGGCAGCCAGCCCACGCATCCGGAGCTGCTGGAGTTCCTCGCCGCACGGTTGCTCGCGAATGGCTGGCGGTTGAAGGCGTTGCACCGCGAGATTCTGCTGTCGGAAACGTATCTCCAGTCCGCCGCGTATCGGGAATCCGCCGTGCGGGTGGACAAGGACGCCCGCCTGCTCTGGCGTTTCCCGCCGCGCCGTCTTAGCGCCGAGGAAGTGCGCGACACGATGCTGGCTGTCACCGGCAAGCTACAACTGGAGCCGATGGGCGGACCTGGCTTCCGCCTCTACAAGTTCACGCAGAACAACGTCTGCACTTACTTTCCGCTCGATACGCACGGACCAGAAACCTACCGCCGCGCCGTCTATCACCAGAACGCCCGCGCCAGCGTGGTGGATGTGCTGAACGACTTCGATCTGCCGGACATCGCCTTCGCCGCGCCGAAGCGCGCCAACACCACGACTCCGCTCCAGGCGCTCACGCTGCTCAACCACAGCTTCACCCTCGACATGGCGAAGGCGTTGGCCGCCTGCCTCCAAGCCGGCGACGCGGCGACCCAAGCCTATCGCACCGCCTTCCAACGCCAGCCGACCGCAAAAGAACATGAAGCCGCGACAAAACTCATCTCCGCCCACGGTGTGGAAGCCTTCTGCCGCGCACTCCTCAACGCCAACGAGCTCCTCTACCTGGAATGAAGCGGCTTCGCATCCTCATCGTCCGTCACCTCGGTCGCGATTACCGCCTCACGGATGTGTATGGCGAGGTGGTGAAGGAAGTTTTAGCATAACTCCCCGTGACAACTGACATGCTGCCCATCCGGACAATTTCCCGTTCCTGCCTGCTCCTCTCCGCCTGCCTCGGGCTGGCGGGTGCCACCCGTGGCGCGGAACCGTTTGAAGCTTTCCTGACCAAGTATTGCGTCAGTTGCCACGGGCCGGACAAGTC